>CAZPUI010000745.1:0-2932 GCA_964589695.1 uncultured Solibacteraceae bacterium
TTCCTGAAGGACTTCCGCTTCCCCTTCGATGTGGTCAAGATCATTCGCCATCACCATGAACGCTGGGATGGGCTGGGGTACCCCGCCGGGCTGTCCGGGGAGGCCATTCCCATCGGGAGCCGCATCATCGGCCTGGTGGAGGCCTACGAAGTGATGACCACCGGGCGTCCCTACAAGGGGGCCATGACGCCGGAGGAAATCGTGGAAGAGATCCGCCAGGAGTCCGGTACCCAGTTCGATCCGCACCTGGTCCCCGAGTTCGTGCGCCTGATCCAGCTCCGCGCCGCTAAATAGGCTTCCAACCTGGGTCCGGCAGGAACGAAGGGGGGCCCCAAGGCACCCTCCTGGAGTCGCGCCCGCCGCGCTACCCTGGAAGGCCATGAGCATGCATTCCGCACCCCACCCCTCCCGCCGCCGAGAACGCGGTTTCGTCCTGGCCATGCTCCTGGCCCTCATGACCATCCTGGGCATTTTCCTGGCCAAGGGGCAGGCGAACATCCGGCTCATGAACCAACGGGAGCTGGAAGAGGAATTGATCTTCCGGGGCGAGTCCTATGCCAAGGCCCTCCAGCGCTACCAGCAGAAGACGGGCGGCATGCCCACATCCCTGGAGCAGCTTGGCAAGCTTCGGCCCCCGGTCATAAGGAAGCTCTACAAGGACCCCCTGACCAACCAGGACTTCGAAACCGTCACCGCAGTGCAGGCCGGGGCCACCGGTGACAAGACCGGCCTGCCCATCTCCGGGGTCAGGAGCAAGGCCAGCCTGAACGCCATCAAGAAATACCAGAACAAGGAACTGACCAGCGAATGGGTCTTCAGCCCCCAGAACAACCAGTTCGGTGCGGGGGGTGGCGGCGTCGATGGCCAGGGCAAAGGGGTCCCCACGGGAACGAAGGGAGGGACGGGCACCGGCACCTCGAGCCCTGAAAAGTCCAAGAACGGAGGACAGCCTTGAAGTTCAGGGTCATCCTCGCCACCTTGGCCCTGGCCCTCCACCTCCCTGCGGGCAATGATCCCTTCCAGACCTGGGTCCAGGGCCTGGAACGCAAGGGCGTGAAGGTCTCTGCGGGGATCTGGGACGTGGGCACCGGCAAGCTCGTAGAGGGGCACAACCTGGATGCCCAGCTGATCCCAGCCAGCACCACCAAGGTGGTGAGCACCTACGCCCTGCTGAAGACATGGAAACCGGCCTTCACCCTGGAGACCGAGGTCTGGGGCGACCTCCAGGGGGGCGTGGTCCGAGGGGACCTCACCCTCAGGGGTGGTGGTGATCCCGTCCTGACCCCTGAACGCATCTGGGCCATGGGTCAATCCCTCAAGGAGATGGGCCTGGTGCGGGTGACGGGCTCCCTGCGCCTGGACCAGGGCGCCTTCGATGACCAGCTTTATGAAGTTGGCTGGGGGAACACCTCCGCAAACACCACCCCGCCCATCCTGCCCCTGGCCGTGAACTTCAACCGGGAGGCGGATGGACGCATCACCCGGAACCCTGGGCGGCTGGCGACGGACACCCTCACTCGGATCTGGCGGGAATGCGGCATCACCTTCGAAGGAAGCGAGAACCCCGGAGGCCCCCCCCGCAAGATCACGGGTTTCGGTTCCCTGCCCCTCCGGGAGATGGTGGGGAGCATCAACAAGCACTCCAATAACTTCATGGCCGAAATGCTCGTGAAGAAATTCGGTGAAGGAACCTGGCCCGCGGGAATCCAGCGCATCCAGGCCTTTTACAAGGGTGTGCTGGACCTGGGCCCCGACCGAATCACCCTCACGGATGGGTCGGGCCTCAGCAAGGAGAACCGCCTCTCCGCCCGGACCCTGGCCATCATCCTTCGCGCCGCCTGGCACGATTTCGAGGTTGGGCCGGAATTCGTGGAATCCCTGAAGACCATCGGCGGAGAGCCCTGGACCCTGCGCGTCAAGGATCCGAACCTGGCCCGAAGGGTGCGTTGCAAGACCGGCCACCTCAACGATGTGGACAGTGTGTGTGGGTACCTCCAGCTCCCCGATGGGCGCCTCCGGATCTTTGTCATTCTGCTCAATGGCCCCTGCAGCCAGGACGATGTCTGGGCCCAGGTCTCCCGCTGGGCCAATCCCTAAGGGTCCGGGTCGCGGGAGCCTTCCACAGTGTTCAAACTTTCTTTGCGCGTTCTCTGAGCCGATACACTGGCCGTTCCGGAGAACCCCCATGGCCAAGATCGCGATCGTGGACGACAGCCGCCTTGCACGAACGCTGACGACCACGGTCATCAAGAAGCTCGGCCATGACGTGCTTGAAATCGACCCCACGAGCATCTTCGATGTCCTGAAGGTGCTGCGGGACAACCTCCCGGAGGTCCTGCTCACGGACTACCTCATGCCCAATTGCCCCGGCGTCTCCCTGGCCCGGGCCTGCCACGAGGATGTCCAGCTGCGCAAGATCCGGGTGGTGGTCATCACGGCCCATCGGGACGACGAGGTGCAGTCCAGGCTCGAGCGCATGGGGGTCAAGGGTGTCCTTCACAAGCCCTTCGAGCCCGCCACCCTCCAGGAGCTGGTCCAGAAGGTCCTGTCCGAAACCTGATGCAGACCTCCTTTCACCGGGGCCTCCTGAGCCTCCTCCTGGGAGCCAGCCTGCTCGGCTTCTCCGCGGTGTTCGCCCGGTGGTCCCAGGCGGCCTCCCCCCTGGTCATTGGCTTCTACCGCATGGTCTTCGCCCTTCCATGGGTATGGCTCCTGGCCAGCCGCGAGGCCGCGCCGTCCAAGCCCGGACGGGCCCTGGGATGGGCCATCGCGGCGGGGCTCTGCTTCGTGGTGGACCTGGGGCTCTGGCACACGGCCATGCGCCACACAACCGCCGCCAGCGCCACCCTTCTCGTGGGCCTTGCCCCCCCCCGGGTCCCCCTGGCCATGGTGGTCTTCTGGGGGATTCGCCTGGCCATGGCGGCCTGGGTGG
>CAZPUI010000746.1:0-2931 GCA_964589695.1 uncultured Solibacteraceae bacterium
CCGGCGGTGAGGAAGGTCGCCGGCGGGGGACCCCGGCCCCCTCCCCCCCCGGCCCTGTAGATGGCCGTCACCCCGGAGACCCGCGTGGAGGCCTTGGAGGCCCTCAAGACCCATCCCCTCTTCACGGCCTGGCTGCCGGGGGAGCTGGGCTGGCAGATGGTTTCCAAGGTGGAGGCCACCCGGATGGGCGTGACGGGCTGGGGACTGTTCCGGGGTTCAGACCTTCTGGAAGGTGGGACCACCCTCCCCACTGCGGAAGCGCTGGCGGCCCGGGTGGAGACCCATGTGCCCAGCAAACTGAGCGCCCTGGGACGTTTCCTGAAAAAGCACCCCGACCATGTGGAGGCCCGGCGCCTGGAGCTAAGCCTGATCATGCAGAGCCCCCACCCTGCCCATCGGATCCAGGCCATCAAGGCCGCCCGGGAACTGCGGGTCCCCTTCCTGCCACCAGGCCCGATCACATCGGCCACAGTCTGGAGCGATGCCGCCCGGGCCGAAATGCCCCTGCTCCAGGCTTCGCTACGGGCCTGGCCCACCCGGGAAGCCTGGTGGCTGACCCTGGTGGACTGGAGCGCCCTGGTGCCCATGGACCTTGCCGCCTTCCGGGAGGGCATCCATCCGCCCCAGAGGGGGGGCTGGGCTTCCTCCGCGGGACTGGGCATCGCCGCCGCCGTGGCGGAACGGCTGGTGGCCCAGGCGCGCCTGAAGGAGGCCGCCCACTGGTGCGAACGCTTCTACCTGGCCCACACCCAGGAGGCCATCGATTATCCGGAGGATGATGTTCAGGGCTTAGTACGGTACCGGCTGACCTTCTTCGCCACTTGGAAAAAGGCCCTGGAAGCCACGCCGGAGGTGCTGAAGGCCTGGGAGGGTCGCTGGAAGGCCCGGGGCTGGGTGCGTTAGCCCTGCCCCTCCAAGCCCTTGGCCACCTCCTCCAGGGCCTGCGCCCAGGCTGGGTGGAGGGCTTCCCCCAGGAGGCGCAGGCGGGGCATACCGGCCAGGGGGGCTTCGACCTCCAGGTGCCGGGCGAGTTCGGCCAGGGTGCTCAGGCCCAGGTTCCCGGCGTTGGATTTCAGGTCGTGGGCCTGGCGCTCCAGGGTGCTGCGGTCCTCGGTTGCCAGGGCCTCGTCCAGGCGGAGCAGGCGGGCACGGCAGTCCTCCAGCAGCTCCTGGGTGAAGCCCTGGACCGCCTCCCTCCCTCCCATGACCTGGGCCAGGCGGTGGAGATGCATGGGATCGAAGCCCGAGGTGGGGGCTGGAGGCGCCTGGGTGCGGAAGATGGCCTGGGCCGCTTCCGCGACTTCCTGGAGCCTGGGAGCCAGGTCCTGGTGATGGGCCTGGAGGGCCTCCAGGGGGGCCTGGGCCAGACCCCTGTGCAGGACGTCCAAGGCCTGATGGAGGGCCGTGCAACCCACATGGAGGGCCCCCGCCCGGAGGCGTTCCAGGGGCGCCGCTGCACCTTCCCGGTCACCCTGGGCCAGGGCCTTGCCCAGGATCTCCGCCTCCTGGCAGGCCTCCTGGTTCCAGGCCTCCAGGTACGCAGGGGCGAGGGGACCCAGGCGTTCCCCCAAGGCCAGGAGCACTTGGTGCTCCACCGCGGGGGATGAGGGCTCGGGGGGCCTCAGGCGGCGGACCACCGCCTGTCGGAAATCATCCAGATCCGCGGGTTTCTGGAGGTAGCCGTTGAAGCCTTCCCGGAGGTAGCGTTCCCGCAGTTCCGTGGAGGTGCTGGCGGTGAAGATGAGGATGGGCAGGGCTGCGGTGCCCGGCAGGGCCCGGATTGCCTTCATGGCCTCCAACCCGCCCATGGTGGGCATGTTCGCGTCCAGGATTACCAGGTCGTAGGGGCCCGCCTGGAAGGCCTCCACGGCCTTCTGGCCATCCTCCACCAGGGTGTGCTCCAGGCCCAGCTGCTGAAGGATGGCCTGGGCCAGTAGGCGGTTGGCATGGTTGTCGTCCGCCAGCAGGATGCGCCCCTTCAGGGGATGACCGCTGCGCAGGGGGCGTGGATGCGTGGTTTTGGCCTCGGGAGTGGCCAGGACCATGGCCAGGAAGGCCGGTTCCCCGTAGGGCAGGTTCAGGATGCGATGGGGGACGGATCCCTGGGGCCTTTCACCGGGGTGGAGCACCCGAATGAGCTCTCCCCCTTCCTCAGGGAGCGTCACCTCCTGGTCCACGAAGTGCCAGGCTGGGCCTTGGCCGTCCAGGGAGGCACCCAGTCTTTGGGCATGGAGGGCGATGTTTTCCGCCAGCAGGGGATCCTGGAGGTGCAGGTGGATGCGGCGCCCGGCCAGGGGCTGGGGGCGCTCCAGCACCTGGGGCTCGGCCACGGGCAGGGTGAACCAGAAGGTGGATCCCCGACCCAGGGTGCTGTGCACCCCCGTTTCACCGCCCATGAGGTGGGCCAGGTGGCGCGTGATGGACAGTCCCAGACCCGTCCCCTGGTTCCTTTCTGCGGTCTCGGCCTGGCTGAAGGCCTGGAAGAGCCGGGGCAGGATGTGGTCGGGGATGCCATCGCCACTGGCCTCCACTTCCACCCGCAGGGTTCCTTCCGTGGGGCGGGTCACACGGGCCCTTACGTAACCTTGGCGGGTGTACTTCACGGCTTTCCCCAGGAGGTTCACCAGCATCTGGCGGATGCGAAGGGGATCCCCCAGGCAGCGGTCGGGAACCGCGGGATCCACCTCGGCGGGCAGCCTGACTGAACTCTATCTAAGGTGGGCCGCGCGCAACGCTGGGGTAAAAGTGAAGAGTGTGCCCGTGGGCGCGGCCGGATTGATCCCGAATCTGAGGAATAAGCAAGTCGACGCCGCTTCAATGCATTCGCCGCTTCCCGCGTCCCTCATGGTCACGGGAGAAGCGCGCTCGATCTTCAACGTCGGCCGCGACATGCCGCCGGCAATGCCAGAATCCTGGGTGGCGACGCAGGCG
>CAZPUI010000747.1:0-2924 GCA_964589695.1 uncultured Solibacteraceae bacterium
AGGCCGCTCTGCTCGGGAAGCGGCTCCTTGAGCCGATTCCCGAGCGGTCGCTCGACGGTCTTTGCGAATGCAAAGACCTTCCTTGAACGCACCCTGGCATGAAGCGCCTGCTGCTCATCCGGGCCGGCTTCGCCTGGGGCGAGGGGCGCACCTACAAGGCCCGGGTCCTCATGGAACCCCTGGGCATGGCCATCCTGGCGGCCCTGACCCCGGAGGACTGGGAGGTCCAGTTCTGGGATGACCGCTGCGAGCGGCCCCCCCTGGACGCCCCGGCGGATCTGGTGGCCATCTCCGCCTGCACCTACAGCGCCCTGCGGGCCTACCAGCTGGCGGACCACTACCGGGCCCGGGGCCTCACCGTGGTGTTGGGGGGCTACCATCCCACCCTGGTGCCCGACGAAGCCCAGACCCACGCCGATGCCGTGGTCCTGGGGGATGCGGAGGTGAGCTGGCCCCGCCTGCTCCAGGACCTGGCGGAAGGGAAGCTCCAGCCGCGGTATGGGGAGGCTTCGGCGGCGCCCCAGCCGGGCATCCGCCCCGACCGCCGCATCTTCCGCCATCGCTACCTGCCCATCCTCATGGTCCAGTTCGGGAGGGGCTGCCGCGCCCACTGCGACTTCTGCGCCATCCGGGCCTTCTACGGGCAGGGCTATGCCCACCGCGACATCGGGGACGTGGTGGAGGAGATCCGCGCCTCGGGCCGGCGCCGGGTCTTCTTCGTGGACGACAACCTGATGACGGATGGGGCCGTCTTCAAGGACCTCATGCGGGCTCTGATCCCCCTGCGGATCCGCTGGTCCACCCAGATCGACCTGGGGTGCGCGGATGATCCCGAGGTGCTGGAGCTCATGAAGGCCAGCGGCTGCCAGTCCCTGACCATCGGCATCGAATCCCTTCAGCCCGAGACCCTGGCCCGCATGGCCAAGGGCTGGAACCATGCCGGGAACTACGAAGGTCAGCTGGGGCGTCTGCGCGCTGCGGGCATCATGGTCTGCGGCTGCTTCGTCTTCGGCTACCCCCAGGACACGCCGGAGGTCTTTGCCCGCACGGCCCAGTGGGCCCTGGACCAGAAGCTCTTCCTGGCCAATTTCATGCCCATCATGCCCCTGCCCGGCACCCCGCTCTATGCCCGCCTGGCCAAGCAGGGACGCCTGGTGGCGGAGGGCTGGTGGCTGGATGCCCGGTTCCGTTGGATGGAGGCCCTGGTGATCCCCGAAGGCATGGGTCGGGAGGAACTGTCCGCGGGCTGCCGGGAGGCGCGGCGCCTTTTCAACCGACCGAGGGGCATCCTGGCCCGACTCTGGAAGGCCCCCCACCACACCCGGGACCTGGACAACCTGCTGGTGTACCTCCTGGCCAATTTCCTGGGAAGGCGGGACCGGCGGGCCAAGTACAAAGCCTCGGAGGCCTGAATGGCCGGGCCCCGGACACGCGAGGCTTGGAAGGCCTATGCCCTGTGCAGCCTGGCCTACCTGATGGGCTCTGTCCTGTTTTATGGCGGGTGCAATGCCCTCTCCGCGGGGCGGACCCGGCTTTGGAGCCTCCATGCCTCCTGGGAGCTGGACCTGCCCTTCGTGCCCAGCGCCCTGTGGATCTATCTCTCGCTGTTCCTGCTCTGGCCCCTCCAGCCCCTGGTGCTGGGGCCCAGGGAAATCTGGCGGCTCACGGGTCGGCTCTTCCTGGCCACCCTCCTGGCCTCCCTGGTCTTTCTGGCCTTCCCCGCCAGTCTGGGCTTCGTGCGGCAGCTTCCCGCGGACCCCCTGCTGGCGGCCCTTTACGAATGGCTTTTCCGGTTGGACCATCCCCACAACCTGGTGCCCTCCCTCCACGTGGCCACCAGCGCCCTGGTGCTCCTTGCCTTCCGCTCGTCCATGCCCAGGCTCCAGGTTCTGTGGTGGCTATGGTTGACCCTCATCGCCCTCTCCACGCTGCTCACCCACCAGCACCATCTGCTGGATGTGGCGACGGGGTTGGGGTTGGCGTTAGGTGTGCATGGGGTGCTGGGGAAGCTGCAGGAACCTGTGGAAGAGAAGGTGATGGAACACCGCGCGGGGAGTTGACCTTCTCTTTGGCGCTGCCGCGACCCGAAACGAAGGATGTTGGGGCCTCGCGACAAGGACATCACCCGTGCAGGTGTCGGTGGGGTCGAGTGGGCCCTGCTCGGCAAGGGACGCGTTCACCTGGGTGGCAGCGCTAGCCCTCGGCCCCAGGGTGTGCCTGGCCACCGGGGATTTCGTCGTGATGGATCGCCCCCGCCTTGGATCCGAAGCGCAGGTAGAGGCTCGGGACCACCAGCATGTTCAGGGCGGTGCTGCTGAGGAGGCCGAAGAGGATCACGAAGGCCATGGGGGCCTGGATCTCGCTGCCGGGGGCATGACGGCGCAGGATGATGGGCACCAGTGCCAATCCGGCGGTGAGGGCGGTCATCAGGATGGGGCTCAGGCGCTCCAGGGCGGCTCGGCGGATGGCTTCGGCCCCCTGGAGGCCTTCGTCATGGAGGTGGTGGATGTGGGTGACGAGCATGATGCCGTTGCGGGTGGCGATGCCGAAGAGGGTGATGAAGCCGATGAGGGTGGCCACACTCATCACGCCGCCGCTGGCCCAGAGGCCCACCACGCCGCCCATCCAGGCCAGGGGCAGGTTGATCATCACGAGGGCCGCATCCCGGACGGTCTTGAGGGCCAGGGAGAGGAGCCCGAAGACCACCACGATCGATGCAAGGCCCAGCAGGGTCAGGGTCTGGGTGGCCCCCGCACCACTTTCGAACTGGCCTCCGGTGGAGATCTGGTAGCCCTGGGGCAGCTTGACCTTGGACTTGATGCGGGCCTGGATGTCCTCCACGACCCCGAAGAGATCACGCCCGCCCACATTGCAGGTGACCGCCAGCTTTCGCTGGTTGTCCTCCCGGGGGATGTAGGCGGGGC
>CAZPUI010000748.1:0-2917 GCA_964589695.1 uncultured Solibacteraceae bacterium
CTGGCGCTCTGCATCGGCGTTGGGCAAGGGGGGGCCGCCCGGCGTTGCCTCCCCGGCCCATCCGCCCTCGGGCGTGGCGCGGCCTCTAGTTCCTCCCCGGCCCCCCCATCCATGGATGGTCGAACCTCGCCTTTGATGCCAGCCCTAACTGCGCGCTACCATCCACGCCAGGAGGAAGGAATGACCGAACCCAGGCGCATCCTCATCGTAGGAGGCGTGGCCGGTGGGGCCTCGGCCGCAGCCCGGGCCCGCCGCCCCCGCGAGGAAGCCGAAATCCTGCTCTTCGAGCGGGGTCCCCACATTTCCTTCGCCAACTGCGGCCTGCCCTACCACATTGGCGGTGTCATCCAGGACAGGTCACGCCTCCTGGTGCAAACACCCGAGGGCTTGGGCCAGCGCTTCGATCTGGACATCCGGGTGAACACAGAGGTGGTGCGCATCGACCGTGATCGCAAGGTGGTCCACACACGGCACCGTTTGACGGGCCGGGAATCGCGGGAAGCCTATGACGCCCTGATCCTGAGCCCCGGTGCGGAACCCATCCGCCCCCCCCTGCCGGGCTTCGAGGACCCACGGGTCCACACCCTGCGGAACTTGGGCGATATGGATGCCATCCTGGCCGCCGCCCGGAAGGCTGAAGGCGCTCGGGTCATGGTGGTGGGGGCAGGCTACATCGGCCTGGAAGTCACCGAGGCCCTGCATGGCCTGGGGCTTCCCGTGACGTTGGTTGAACTGGCGCCCCAGGTCATGGTCGCCGCCGATCCCGAAATGGCCGTCCCCCTCCAGGAGGAGCTGCTCCGCCACGGGGTGGACCTGAGGCTGGGCACCGCCGTGGTGGGATTCCATGGAGGTGAGACCCTCCAGGCGGCCTTATCCACCCATGAGACCCTGGACCTGGCCTTCGCCGTCGTGGCCGTGGGGGTGCGGCCAGAGGTGGGGCTTGCCCGGGATGCAGGCCTCACCTTGGGCCCCCGCGGGGGCATCCGTGTGGACGACCGGATGCGGACCTCCGACCCCGCCATTTTTGCGGTGGGGGACGCCGTGGAGGTGGAGGGTTTCGGCACCCAGGAGCCTTGCCTCATCCCCCTCGCCGGTCCCGCCAATCGCCAGGGGCGCATCGCGGCAGAGGTCATTCTGGGAAGGAACAGCCGCTATCGGGCCACCCAGGGCACCGCCATCGTGAAGGTCTTCGACCTGACCTTCGCCAGCACGGGACGTTCTGAAAAGGCCCTTCGGCGTGCCGGTGTGCCTTTCCGCAAGGTCTACCTTCACCCCGCGAGCCATGCCACCTACTACCCCGGGGCCCAGGCCATCACCCTCAAGCTCCTCTTCGATCCGGAGGAAGGGCAGATCCTGGGAGCCCAGGCCGTGGGGCTGGACGGCGTGGACAAGCGCATGGACGTGCTGGCCGTGGCCCTCCGCGCGGGTCTCACGGTCTTCGACCTGGAGGAACAGGAGCTTTGCTACGCGCCACCTTTTGGAAGCGCCAAGGACCCCATCAACATGGCGGGCTTCGTGGCTTCCAATGTGCTTCGGGGGGATGTTTCGCTCTGGGAACCCGAGGAACTGCCCCTGGGACCGGACCAGGTTCTGCTGGATGTGCGTACCCTCCAGGAGCACCAGGGTGGCACGATTCCGGGGGCCCAGCACCTGAATGTGGACGAGATCCGGGACCGCCTGGACGAGCTGGATGCCTCCAAGGAATACCTGACCTTTTGCCAGGTGGGCCTGAGGGGCTACCTGGCCTGCCGTCAGCTGACCCAGAGGGGTTTTCGGGCCCGCAACCTCAGCGGGGGCTACAAGCGCTGGTGCCTCCACCAGGGTTCGGCCCTGGCGGTGGAGACCGAGGTTGTGCGGGAGGAAGGCTGATCAGCCCTGTCCCAGCTCCTGCAACCGCTCGGCTTCGAAGGCCGTGCGCAGGGGTTCCAGGACGGGTTCAAGGCCACCGGCCATGAAGGTCTCCAGCTGGTGGATGGTGACATTCACCCGATGGTCCGTGACCCGGTTCTGGGGGAAGTTGTAGGTCCGGATCTTCTCGCTGCGATCCCCGCTGCCCACTTGGCTCTTGCGCATGGCGGAGGACTCAGCGTCCGCCTCGGCCTGGGCCTTCTCCAGGAGCCGGGACTTCAGCACCGTCATGGCCTTGGCCATGTTCTTGATCTGGCTCCGCTCGTCCTGGCACTGCACCACCGTCCCCGTGGGCAGGTGGGTCAGGCGCACGGCGGAATAGGTGGTGTTCACGCTCTGTCCCCCCTTGCCCCCCGAGCAGAAGGTGTCGATGCGCAGGTCCTTCTGATCCACCTGGATGTCCACATCCTCGGCCTCGGGCATGACGGCGACGGTGGCGGCGGAGGTGTGAACCCGCCCCTGGCTCTCGGTCTTGGGCACCCGCTGCACGCGGTGGACGCCGCTCTCGAAACGGAAATGGCTGTAGGCGCCCTCGCCCTCGATCATGGCGATGACCTCCTTGAGGCCTCCCATCCCGGCTTCGCTCTCATCCAGAACGGAGACCTTGAAACCCTTCCGCTCCGCATAGCGCAGGTACATGCGGAACAGTTCTCCCGCGAAGAGGGCCGCTTCCTCCCCCCCCGTTCCTGCCCGCACTTCCAGGATCACATTGCGGGCATCGTTGGGATCCTTGGGCACCAGAAGTGACCTCAGTTCCACCTCGCCCCCGGCGATGGCGGCCTTGAGGTCGGGGATCTCCAGCTCGGCCATCTCCCGAAGCTCGGGATCCATGGTCTTGTCCCCCAGGATGGCCTCGGCTTCTTCCAGCTGACGCAGTCGCGTCCTCTGGGCGTTCCAGGCCAGTACCACGGGTTCCAGCTCCGTCCGGAGACGGCTCAGATCCCTGAGCTTCTTGGGATCACAGACCACCGCGGGGTCCTGGAGCTGGGCCTCGACCTCCTGGAACCGC
>CAZPUI010000749.1:0-2916 GCA_964589695.1 uncultured Solibacteraceae bacterium
GCTGTGGAAGGGCATGGCCCGGATGGGCACGCAAGGGCCATCCACGGGGATGGTGCGATCGGTGCCCAGGATCTTGTTGGTTTCCGCGATGCCCTTCCACTCCTCCTTGGTTTGGCCCCCTTCCCAGAGTTTGTCGATCCAGGGGATGAGGCTCCCGGCCAGGGGCGCGCCGAAGTTCTCCTTGGGGAAGGACGCGCTTGCCAGCACGCCGTTCACCGCCCGGTCCAGGTCCAGGATGTCCGCCTGGTCCTCCAGGATGCTGGGATCCACGGCCCCGCAGGCCTTCATCTGGCGCACCAGTTCGCGCATGTTCTTGGCACCGGCCCCGGAGGCGGCCTGGTAGGTCATGGTGCTCATCCACTCCACCCAGCCCTGCTGGAAGAGGCCCCCCAGACCCATGAGCATGAGGCTCACGGTGCAGTTACCGCCGATAAAGTCCCGGATACCCTGCTCCAACCCGCGATCGATGGCCGCACGGTTCACGGGGTCCAGCACGATGACGGCATCGTCCTTCATCCGCAGCGTGGACGCGGCGTCCACCCAGAGCCCCTTCCAACCCATGCCCCGGAGCTTGGGATGCACCTCGGAGGTGTAGTCTCCGCCCTGACAGGTGACGATCACATCCAGGGCCTCCAGGGCCTCCAGGTCATGGGCGTTTCCCAGGGGACCCGAAGCCATGCTGGGCCCCTGCCCTCCCACCTGGGAGGTGGAGAAGAACACCGCCTCGAAGGAGCCGTCGAAGTCCTTTTCCTCGTTCATGCGCTGCATCAGCACCGATCCCACCATGCCCCGCCAACCGATGAATCCCACTTTCTTCATGTCGCTTCCTTTCGAAAATCTGCACCCAGGCAGTCTGCCCTTTTGGCAGGCTAGCGAAGGCTGCTGGGATGTGTAAAAGCCTCGCGACGCGAGGGAGGGGTTAACTGCGGGCCTTTCCTAGCCAGATCACGCGGCTGGACGCCAGCAATTGGCCATTTTTTTTCTAGGCCCCTAACCCACAAACTCCCCATGCAGCTGGGGAATGAGGGTACGGAGCCTTTCATCCCGTACTAAAAAGGCCAGGGAAATGCCCGTGCCCCCGGCCAGGATGCCGGAAATGGCTTCGCCCTGGAGGCCCGCCAGGATGCGCTGGCTGGCACCGTGATCCTTGTGCAGGCCCTCGCCCACCAGGGCCACCACGCTCCAGCCCTGCTCCACGGCGATGCCCGCCGCCTGGAGCTGTTCAATGGCGGCCTGGGCCGCGGTGGATTCTGGCCGCACCACCAGGAGGCTCCCCTCTGGGGTGGAGAGCAGACCGTACCGCACAGCCCCTGCCTCCTGCAGCAGGGCCACCCCCTGGAAGAGGGACTCCAGTTCCCGTTCCGGAGGGAAACGCAGCAGGGCCAAGCCCTCCTTGTAGGCCACCGAGGTGATCTGTCCTGGGGTCCGCCCCCGGGCCTCCTTCAGGATCACCGTGCGACTGGCCTGGGGGCGGTGGGTGTTGGCCACCACCAGCCGGAACCCTGCCCGGGCCACGGGGGCCAGGCTGTCCGCGTGGAGCACCTTGGCCCCAAAGGCACTGAGGGCCGAAGCCTCTTCCAGGCTCATCTCGGGGATGGGCCGGGCGTCGGGCACCAGACTCGGATCGGCGGAAAGCACACCATCCACGTCCGTCCAGATCTGGACCTCCTCCGCCCCCATGGCCTCCCCCAGCAGGGTGGCGCTGGTGTCGCTGCCTCCCCGGCCCAGGGTGGTGGTGGACCCATCGGGGGCCTGGCCCAGGAAGCCCTGGGTCACAATGAGTTGGCCCTCGGCCACGTCCTTGGCCCAGGCGGCGGTGGTTCGCGGCAGGTCCTCCAGCCGAGGCCGGGCCTTGCCGTGGCGGTTGTCCGTGTGCAGGACCTCCCGCACATCCCGGAAGTGGGCGGCGGTCCCCTGGGCGTTCAGAAGGGCGGTCACCAGGTTCGCCGAAAGGGTCTCCCCAATGGCCAGGGCCGCATCCTTGGCCCGGGACGTGGCCTCCCACAGGAGCCCCATGCCTTCAAGAAGGCCCGCCAGCCGCTCGAAGAGGGGCCTCCAGGTCGCTTCCACGGCTTCCAGAAGGCCCAGTTCCCGGGCCATGGTTTCGTGGCGGTTCCGGAGCAGACGGTGCAACTCCTGGGCCCTGGGCCCATCCCCCTTGGCTGCCACGGCAATGGCCTCCAGGAGGCGATCCGTGGTTCCGGAGAGGGCTGAGACCACCACCACCCCGCCCCCTGGCAGTTCCTCCCGGATGATGGAGGCTGCCAAGCCCAGGGCCAAGGGACTTCCCACGCTGGTACCACCGAATTTCAGGATTTTCAGACTCATGGTTCGACTTTCCGAAAGGGCGTTGGGACAAGGATCCGTCAGACCTGCGCGACCGCCAGGGCGGCTTCCAGATCGGCCTTGAGGTCCTCGATGTGCTCCAGGCCCACGGAGAGGCGGATCAGGTCCTCGGTGACGCCCGTGGACAGGCGTTCCTCGGGGCTGAGCTGCTGGTGGGTGGTGGAGGCGGGATGGATGATGAGGCTCTTGGCATCCCCCACGTTGGCCAGTCGGGAGAACAGGGTCACGGCGTTGATGACGGCCTTGCCCGCCTCCAGACCACCCTTCACGCCGAAGCAGAGGATGCCCCCAAAGCCCGCCCCGGGATTGAAGTATTTCCGGGCCGTGGCATGGCTGGGATGGGCCTCCAGACCGGGGTAGTTCACCCAGGCCACCTTGGGGTGGGCCTTCAGCCACGTCGCCAGGGCCAGGGCGTTCTCCCCGTGCCGGGGCAGGCGCAGGTGCAGGGTCTCGATGCCTTGGAGGATCAGGAAGGCGTTGAAGGGGCTGATGGCGGGGCCCAGATCCCGCAGCCCCTCCAGCCGGGCCTTGCCGATGAAGGCCGCAGGGCCCAGCAGATCGTGGAGCTTG
>CAZPUI010000750.1:0-2915 GCA_964589695.1 uncultured Solibacteraceae bacterium
AACCCGCCCTGGGCTCGGAGAGGGCGAAGCCGGCGAAGAGGGGAGCCTCGGCCAGCATGCCCAGCCACTTCTTCTTCTGCTCCTGGCTGCCGGCAATGAGGATCGGCGTCATGGCCAGGCCATTGGCCATGATGGAGGTGTTGAGCCCCGCGCAGCCCCAGGCCAGCTCCTCGCAGACCACCACTTCCTCCACCTGGCTGGCGCCGGGGCCCCCGCAGTCCTCGGGCACCATGGCCTGGAGGAAGCCCAGCTCGAAGGCCTTGTCGTAGACGGGCGTGGCCCATTCCCCGGTGACATCGTAGTGCAGGGCCACGGGGCGCATGACCTCCTTGGCGAAGGCATGGGCTGTGGCCTGCATGTCCAGCTGTTCAGGGCTGAGGGTGAAGTCCAGCATGGGGGACCTTTCAGGAAAAGAGGGTGAAGGAAGGGAATGGCCTGGGGCCAGGCGCGGGATGGCTGGGGATGAAAAGGGGATTATAGGCGACCTTGGGGTCGCTTGAGCCCCCCTACGGCTAACTCACGCACTTGAGAGTGGTTGAGCTTCCACCATGAGTCCCGAAAGGCATGGCAAACTGGGCAGCCTGCTCGATGCTGATGCCGGGTCCAGACCCACAAGAACGGAACAGTGCCTGAACGCCAAAATTTCCATCAAGCCGAAACCAGGCAGAGGGATCGCCATGAACGACATTCCCACCATTCTGGTTGTTGAGGATAGCCCTTCCGCAAGGGCCCATCTCGTATCCGTGCTCTCTGACGCGGGGTTTCAGGTTTTTTGCGCCGACACAGGGGGGGAAGTTTTTATTCGGCTCCAGGCCCACACGCCGGATCTGATCCTGCTGGACCTGCTCCTCCCGGATATGGATGGCTTTGAGGTCTTGCGACGACTCAGGGAAACGCCAACCTCCTTTAATATTCCGGTCATCTTCCTTACGGGGGAACTCGATCCGGAGAAGAGGATTCACGGGCTCGCACTTGGAGCCGTTGATTTTATTCATAAGCCATTTCAAAATCAGGAACTTGCGCTTAGGGTAGGCAACCAGCTGGAGATGCATCGTCTACGTCTTCAGTTGGAGCGTAGGGTCGATGAACTTGAAGCCGCCAATGAACGTCTTGAGGCTGAAATCATCCGTCGAAGGCGAATCGAAGAAGTTCTAAAGGCCAGCGAGGAACGATTCCGCATCATGGCCGACGGATGCCCAGCCATCATCTGGGTGACCGATACCATTGGCGGCAACGAATTCGTGAACAGAACCTACTGCCAGTTTTTCGGTGTAACACCTTCGGAAGTCGAAGGGGGGCTATGGAAGCCATTGCTGCACCCTGAGGACGGAACTGCCTACGTGGAGGCCTTCGCACAGGCCCAGGAGAACCGGGCACCCTTCAGTTCCACCGCCAGGGTGCGACGGGCGGATGGGACCTGGCGCTGGATTGCCTCCTATGCTGAGCCTCGTTTCTCATCCATTGGGGAATTCCTGGGGTACATCGGACTCAGCACGGATATCCACGAAGCACGGGAGTCCGAGCGCAGAATGGAAGAACTTTTGAATTTAAACAAAAAAATCATCGCAACCTCCATCCATGGACTTGTGGCCTATCGGGCTGAGGGACCCTGCATTCTTGTCAACCCTGCCGTCGCTCGAATTTCGGGAGCTAGCGAGGAAGCGCTTTTGTCCCTAAATTTCCGCGAGCTTGCCCAGTGGCGAAAGTATGGATTGCTGGATGCAGCAGAGCGCGCCTTGGCATTGGGTGAGACGCAACGACACGAAGTACATATGGTGTCAACCTTCGGGCGTCAAGTATGGCTGGACTACGCCATGACCTCTTTTATGTTGGGAGGCGAATCCCATCTTTTAATGGCGGTGGATGACATTACCCAGCGCAAGGAGACCGAACTGGCGCTGGTGCGGAGTGAATACCGGTTCCGGGAACTGGCCCGCAATCTGAACGGCGGGCTATTGACCACGGATACCAACCTGCGTTGCGACTACTGCAATCCGAAGGGACTCGAAAAGCTTGGGTGCGTTGAGGAGGAGGTGATTGGGCTTTCCCTGCTCGATCTTGTCGAGGAGGGGGATCAACCCAGGGTGTTGGCGGCACTGCAGGGCGCACTCCGTGGGGATTCGGACCGCCTTGAGACGACCATTGTGTCCCGAAACGGTTCGAGTTTCCCCGCGCTCCTGGCCCTGGCCCCAGTCACAGCTGGGGATACCTCGCCGTCAGGGATCCTTGTGTTGCTGACCGACCTGACGGAACAGAAGCGTAGGGCCGAGGACGCCCATCGGACCCGGAAGGCCGAGAGTCTTACCATCATGGCCGGTGGTATCGCTCATGATTTCAACAATATCTTTCAGGCCATGCAGGGTTGGCTGGAAGTGGCCCGCCATCAGAATGGAGGGGCCGAGCCCCTTGCCATGTACCTCCTGCGTTCCATCCAGAATCTCGAGAGGGCCAGCACCCTCAGCCGCCGCATGCTGGACTACGCAGGGAAGAGCCTCTTCAGCGCCAGGGCGGTGGTGATGAAGGACCTGGTGTTGGGCAATCGAGACTGGATGGAGCGGTTGGTGGGAAGCCACATTCGCCTGGTCACGACCGTTGCCCCGGGGTTGCCCCAGGTCCAAGGGGATCCCGATCTTCTGCTTCAGGTGCTGATCTCCCTCGTCGTTAACGCCGCCGAAGCCATTGGTTCTGAAGCAGGCACGATTCAGGTCGATGCCCAGTCTGTTCGCCTTGGTCAAGATGCAGGCCGAAACGGTTTCTGGCCCCTCCTTTTCCCGCTCGAAGGCGGCATCTGCCTTTCGGTAACGGACAATGGGCCCGGAATCAATCCTTTCATATTGGCAAGGATTTTCGATCCCTTCTTTACGACCAAGGGCGTCGGTCGCGGATTGGGGCTGGCCGCTTCACATGGCATTCTC
>CAZPUI010000751.1:0-2910 GCA_964589695.1 uncultured Solibacteraceae bacterium
CCTTGGCGGCCCTGGAGGAAACCCCCTACTGGTCCGCCCCCTTCGGCCAGACCCTGCTGGAGACGGTGCGCCTCCTGCCGGGCCTGGAGGTGCTGGACCTGGGCTGCGGCAGGGGGTTCCCATCCATCGAACTGGCCTCCCGCCTGGGACAGCGGGGCCGGGTCACGGGCCTTGACCCTTGGGTGCCCGCCCTGGCCCACGCCGAGGCCCGGGCCCGCATCCTGGGGATCCCGAACGTTGCGTGGGTCGAGGGGGTGGCGGAGCAGATGCCCTTCGAGGACGGACGCTTCGACTGCATCGTGTCCAACAACGGCCTTAACAACGTGGCGGATCCCCTGAAATCCCTGGCGGAATGCGCCCGGGTGGCCCAGAAGCGGGCCCAGCTGGTCATGACGTGCAACCTGCCTGCCACCTTTGGACTCTTCTACGACTACTACCAGGCCCTCCTGGAGGAGTGGGGACTCACCTCCACCGTGGCGGACCTTCAGGCGCACATCGCGGCCAAGCGCAAGCCCCAGGAGACCTGGGCGGAATGGGTAGAGGTCGCGGGCTTCAGCGTCCGCCAGGTCCGGAACGCCAGCTTCACCTGGAGCTTCCTGGATGGCACCGCCCTCCTGAACCACTGGGCCATCCGCCTCTCCTTCCTTCCCCCCTGGCTCGCCATCCTGCCCCCGGACCAGGTGCCCACCTTCCTGCCCTTCCTGGAGGGTCGGCTCAACCGCCTCGCCCTGGAGCGGGGTGGCCTGCACCTTGAGGTGCCATATTTCTGCCTGGATGCGGTGAAGGCTTAGCCCATGCACCCAATCACCCACCTCCTCACCGGCTGGTGCCTGGGGGAGGCCACGGGCCTGCCCCGTCGCGACCGAATCCTGGTGACCCTGGCCGGCCTGATCCCCGACCTGGATGGCCTGGGGGTGTTCTGGGACATGGCCACGGAGGGCTCCCGGCATCCGAGCTATCTCTACGACCGTTTCCACCATGTGCTGGCCCACAACCTGGGCTTCGGCCTGCTGCTCGCCGTCCTGGCCCTGCCCTTCCAGACGCGACGGGCCACGGCCTTTTGGGTTTTCCTGAGCTTCCATCTCCACCTGCTGGGTGACCTCGTGGGAAGCAAGGGTCCGGATGGCTACCGGTGGCCCATCCCCTACCTCCAGCCCTTCAGCGAGGCCTGGAACCTCAGCTGGGTGCATCAATGGGAACTCAAGGCCTGGCCCAATGTCGCCTTCACCCTGGTGCTCATGACCCTGGCCCTGCGCTGGAGCTGGTCCCGGGGCCGCTCCCCCCTGGAATGCCTCAGTCCAAGGGCCGACGCCCGCCTCACCGAAGCCCTGCGGGCGCGGTTTGGGGCCCCGGTTTAACCCTTCACCTTCAACCGGAGGAGCGACAGGACATCCGCCAGGCCTTCTGGCATCGGCCGACGGAAGGGAGCCTGATTCCAGAATCGGAATCCCGCGGCGGGCCCTGTCATCGACCGGATGCACCCTGGATCACCGGCCGACAGAAGGCCTGGCCAAAGGTGTCGCAGCCATGGCGCTGGTAGATGGGCCGCGTGTCGTCGGGGCGCCATTCCGGAGCCTCGGCGTCTCGGGCCACCTGATCCCAGGCGGCCATGGCCCCGTGCAGGGCGGTGTAGACCCCGTGGTCCTCCCGCTCGAAGTCGTAGGCGGGATGGTGGAACACGGCATAGGTGCCCCCGGGGATGAGGGTGCACTCCAGTCCCTCGGGCACGGGACCGTCGTAGTCCACGGGCACCTCGATGCCGTAGAGGTAGCCCCTGCCCTTCGGGTGGTGAAACCAGCCCCCGATCTGGCCATTGCGACTGGGGAGGCTCTCCAGGAGGCCGATGAGGGCGTTGCAGTCCAGGCCCCGGGCCTGCTGGCGCGCCCAGAAGTCCATATAGTCCCTAGCCTCTGGGTCCCTAAGCCCCAGAAAGCGGTGGTCCGGCAGGGTCTGGAAGGTGGTGGTGATGCGGGCTGAGATGTCTTCTGACATGGGCGACTCCGTGGGTTGGGGCAGGAAGGTCCGCCGCACGGGGGCGAGGGGCAGCGGCACGGGGCTGCGGCGGTAGGCTCCAGGGCTGATACCGAAGGCCCGCTTGAAGGCCCGGCTGAAGGCCTCCTGGCTGCCAAAACCCCAGCGCAGCGCCAGGTCCAGGATCCGGGTGTCCGTATCCCGCAGCTCCAGGGCGGCCGCGCTCAGCCTGCGGGACGCCAGGTAGCTCCGGAACGAAAGCCCCAGGACCCGGTGGAACTGGCGCGTGCAGTGGAAGGGTGAATAACCCAGGCGTCGCGCCACCTGGGCCAGGCTCAAGGGCTCCGCCAGATGCAGCTCGATGCAGTCGAGCATGCGCTGCACGTTGATGTTCCAGACCCCCATGGGACCTCCTGCCCCAGGAGTATGGCGCTCCGGCGGGGCCACGCGCCTGATCCGGCTTGCGGTAGCCTCAGGCAGGGAGGAGCCCATGCCCCGGATCATCACCCACGCCATTCCCTTGGACGTGGTCCGCACCGTGAGCGGCCCCCTCGTCGACGAGCTTGCCGCCCTCCTGAACATCTCCCGGGACCACCTGGTGCTGGAGGTCCGCAACGATCCCTTCGTCCAGGATGGCGCGGTGGTCTCCAGCCATCCCTTCGTGGAGGTGTGGCTCTTCCCCCGGGGCCGGGACCAGGAAACCACCCTGGCCCGCGCCCTCACCCGCCACCTCAAGGCCGCAGGGTGCCCCGCCCCGGATGTGGCCATCAGCTATTTCCAGCGGGAACGTTATTTCGAGGATGGGGAGCCCTTCGCCTGAGGGAACCAGGGGCCGGCCCACCTCACGGCCTCCTAATCTCGATGCAGCGCCTTTCCCACGACCTTTCGCAGCCGTTCTGGGAAGCCTGCAGAACCTCGTCCTGTCCGGCCTGAAGGTTG
>CAZPUI010000752.1:0-2902 GCA_964589695.1 uncultured Solibacteraceae bacterium
CGAGCTGGCGCACCACCGGCAGGCAGGTCCCATGCACGTTCACCGGATCATCCGGCGTATCCGCCACCTTGCAATCCTCGATCTTCACCAGGCCCGAGACCCCGGAGAAGTGGTAGGCATCGTCCTTGGGGCCGACAAAGGCACCCTTGGGCGCATGGACATGGGCACGGAGCAGGGTGATGTCCTTGACCTGTTGGAACAGGTAGCCCAGCCCGCAGTTGCCCAGCATGGTCACATCCCGGAAGGTCAGGCCGGAGCCACCTTCGCCGAAGATGCCCGCATGACTGCGTTCGTGGTGCCGCAGGGCCAGGACCCGGTCCGTGCCGGGGAGCTTCCAGGTGTTGAAGAGCCTGAAGCGCCCGCGGCTGGCGTCCTGCGGGCCTCGCCCGGACTTGCCGCCAGGCAGACCATGAGAAGCACTGAGCGTCCTTGGGTGGGTTTCATGCTGGGTCTCCAACGCGGGTGGCCTGCGGGGAATCCTGGTCATTGGCCGCAGGAAGGATCCCCGCGACGGGGGTCGCACGCCGCGACGGATTATCGAATCGCCACCCGCACCCTCTGCCGGGTGTCCGTTGCACTGGCTGACACATCGAAAGTCCAGGTGCCCGGAGCCAGGGTCCAGGTGGCTTGGGCCTCGTCCCAGTGCCGAAGCTCCTCGGGTCCCAGATCGAGCTCCACACGGCGTGCGGCACCGGGCCTCAGCCTCACCTTGGCGAAGGCCACCAGCCCCCGGAGGGGTCGCTTCGGCTCAGGCAGGGACTGGGTCTCCTCGGGGGGGCAGGCGTAAAGCTGGACCACCTCGGCGGCTTCCCGGGTCCCTGTGTTGCGCAGCATGAAGGAGACTTGCCACCGCCCCTGCCTTTCGATGACCCGCGGCTGCCCGTAGTGGAACCGGGAATACGTGAGTCCATGGCCGAAGGGGAAGCGCGGGGTCCGTCCGTCCAGGGCGAAGCCCCGGTAGCCGATGGCAATGCCTTCGTCATAGAACACCTTGGTCAGGCCCGAAGCAGTCTGCTTCCAGGGCCTGGGAGCTTCCACGACCTGGCCCTGGTCGTTGTAGCGAAGCCCCGGGTAGGCCTTCGGCCCCAGGGCATGCACACGCCAATCCTGGAGGCTGCGTCCCAAGGTGAAGGGCAGACGGCCCGAGGGGCTCGCGTCACCCAGGAGAAGCTCCACCAGGGCGTGGTTGCCCTCCATGCCGGGATACCAGCCCATGAGGATGGCAGGCACCGCCTCGGCCCAAGGTTCGAGGCTCATGGGCGCACCCCCCACCATCACCGCCACTGTGCGAGGGTTGGCCTCCACCAGAAGCTGCAGGAGGTCGTTCTGCTTGCCCGGGAGCTCGTAGCCCAGCCGGTCCGGCGTGGGTGGGCAATTCCCTTCGTGGTCATCGGCGTGGCTGAGCCCCCCCACAAACAACACGAGGTCCGCCCGCTTGGCTGCGGCGCGCAGACCCGCGCCATCCAGGCGTCCCTGGTCGAGCTCGCCGGCATAGTGCGCCACGCGAGACCCGAGTCGACTGCGCAAGGCCTCCAGAACCGTGACTTCGTAGGGAGGCAGGATCGCCCCGCTGCCCCCGGACTGGAGCAGTTCGTTGCCGCCCTGGCGCATGCTGTGGCGCTTGTCGGCATTGGGCCCCACCACCAGAATCCGTTTGAGGGTCGCAGCGTTCAGCGGCAACAGTCCTCCTTCGTTCTTGAGGAGCACCACGGCCTCCCGGCTCAACTGCCGGGCCTTTGCAGGGGCATCCGTCGCCAGGCGATGGGCCTCAGGTCGAGGCCCATCCAGGGCACCGACGCGGAGACACAGCCGCAGCACGGCCTTCACGGCGGACTCGAAGTGCTCCGCCTTGATCTGCCCCGTGCGCAGCAGCTCCAGTTCCTCCTGGTCCCGCTTCTCATCCTTGCGGGCGGGCATTTCCAGATGGCAGCCACCGGCCAGGGCCTCCACGCTGTTTCCCCAGGCTCCCCAATCCGAGATGAAGGTGCCTCGGAAGCCCAGGGCCTGGGTCATGAGGTCCCGAAGCAGGGGGGCGTTCTGGGCGCAGTACCGGCCATTGACGCGGTTGTACGCCGGCATGGCGGACCAGGGATCCGCCTCCCGGATGGCGATCTCGAAGGGGCGCAGGTGCATCTCCCGCATCGTGCGCTCGCTGGCCTCGCTGCTGGCGCCGAGGCGCCAGACTTCCTGGTCGTTGAGGGCCACGTGTTTCATGCACGCCGCCACGCCCTGGGACTGAACCCCGCGGATGTAGGCCGCAGCGATCCTTCCCGACAGCAAGGGATCCTCGCCGAAATATTCGAAGTTGCGTCCCGCCAAAGGGGTCCTCAGGAGGTTCATGCCCGGACCCAGCAGCACCGAATGACCCGTGGCGCGGGTTTCCCGGCCCAGGATGCGTCCGACCTGCTCCACAAGCGCGGCATCCCAGGAAGCTGCCATGGCCATGCCGCTGGGAAAGCCCGTGGTGGGCACATCGGTGCGCACCCCCTGGGGGCCATCCGTCATCACCAGCTTGGGAAGTCCCACCCTGGGCAGATCCGCGAAATCCGCAAACCCCGCGGCGCCGTGTAGAAGGCTGACCCGCTCCTGAGGGGTCAATCGTGCGTACAGGTCCTCCACACGCTGTTCCAAGGCCAGGCGAGTGAGGTAGGGCGCCCGGCGCAGGTTGGGATCCGTGGGCACACCTGCGGATGGGGCCCGGCCCGAGGTCGAGACGGCGAACTGGCCATCCTGGGCGAGCCCAGGAAGGAGGAGCACGAACAGGGGGAGCGCGCGTGTCCTCATCAAGGGATCCTTAGGGAAGGGGCGGCTTGGGGCCCGGAATGACCTTGAACACCCCATCCACCCTCACCTCCGCGTCCGGCGTGTCCTGGAGCCTCACTTCCGTGGAGCGCAGCTCGCC
>CAZPUI010000753.1:0-2901 GCA_964589695.1 uncultured Solibacteraceae bacterium
GGGGGGCCGCGAATCCGGAAAGGGTGAGGAGGACTTCCCACGGGACATCGTGGCCGGGGAACCGATGGAGGAAGGCTTCGACCCCGGGCAGGGGCGGAAGGGAACACGCCTGCATCGTGGGGGATTGGAGGGCGCCCTTGGGAAGCCTGATCACGTTGTTGCCCCCTGCACCGAGCCAGGCCTGGTGCACCACGAACGCCTCCAGGGCTCGGGCCGCGTCCCCCCAAATGCGGGCATCCTCCTCGGGGCCCAGGGGTGCGTGGGGGCTGGAAGCCTTCCCCACCCGGGCCTCGGCCATGCGCAACTGTTCGCGGGCATGGGCCAGGAGGGCCTCGCAATGGTGGGGATGCGCCTTCAGGAATTCGGACAGCATGAGGTGGTAGGGCCGCAACCCGGCCCGCTCGAGGGCATCGGTGAGCCCCTTGGGGTCGGGTTCCTGGACCCAGGACGTGGCGAGGCGGCCCCGGCCATCCAGAAGGACGAGTCGGGGCACGGCCTCCCAGCCCTGGGCCCGGATGAGCGCCTGGCCCAGGGGAGTGTCCAGGCCCTGGGTCAGGGTGGGCAGGCTCCAGGCCAGGAGGGTGGCTTCGGTGGCGAGGATCTCCTTGAAAGGCGCCCAGCTTTTCGCGTCCTTGCCTTCCAGGCAGACCAGAAGGCCTCGGGAGGTGACGGCACGTTGAAGGCCCTGCGGCGTGGTGATGCCCGCCTGGGAGATGGCACCCACCAGGACCTTCTGGCTATGCAGTGGACAGGACAGAACCAAGGCGATGAAAGGAATACACAGGTTTCCACGCATGGGAACTCCAGGGAGGGTGGGCCACCACCCTCCAGGCAGGCTTCGTAAGTCACGGGGCGGAGGTTCGGGTGAGCCTCCGCCGGTGTAGGGATGCCGTTGAAGCGTCTAGGCCACAGGCACCTTGGGCCCCATGGAGGCCATGCCCATCATGCCGCCCAGGCCCATGGTCTCCACGGCGGAGGAGGGCACGATGACCATGGCCCCCTTCTCCTTGATGGCCTCATAGAGCATGTTCATGGCGCGCAGGTGCAGGGCGGTGGGGTCATTGGCGTAGGTCTTGGAGGCCTCGGCGAATTTGAGCGCGATCTCCGTCTCGGCGGTGCCCAGGATGATGCGGGCCTGGCGTTCCCGTTCGGCCTGGGCCCGACGGGACATGGCGTCCTCCAGCTCCTTGGGAATCTGCACGTCCCGGATTTCCACGGACTGGACGGTGATGCCCCAGGGACTGGTCTTCTCGTCCAGGATGCGCTGCAGTTCCAGGCCCAGGGCCTCGCGGTCCGTGATCATCTGGGCCAGTTCATGGCGACCGATGGATTCCCGCAGGGCCGTCTGGGCGCTCATGGCCACGGCCTCGCCGTAGTCCTCCACCTCCAGCACGGCCTTCTCCACGTTCCAGATGACCGAGAACACCACGGCGTCGACGTTGACCGGGACGGTGTCCTTGGTGAGGGTGGTTTCGGCCTTCACGCTGGCGACGCGCACCCGCTGGTCCACGAAGCGGCTCACCCTGTCGATGATGGGAATGATGAGGAAGGGGCCGGGCCCCCGAAGGCCCTGGTAGAGCCCCAGCCGAAGCACGATGGCCTTCTCCCACTGGTCCGCCACCTTCACGGCAAAGGCGAAGTAGAGACCCACCAGGGCCAGGAGCACGGGGAGGAAGAGCTCCCGGGTCCACAGGAAGAGCCCTGCGCCGATGAGGAGGGTGGTGATGAAGATCGTCCCCCCGATGGAGCTGATGGGTTTGTTTCCGGTGGCGGGGCGCATGATGGAGAGTTCGGGACGTTGGATCATGATCGACTCCTTGATTCGTGCAGGTATTCCTGAAGACGCTGAAGGACTTCCTCGGCGCTGAAGCCTGCGGCTCCAGCCTTGGCCAGGAGATCCCCCACCAGGACGGTGAGCCGACGGTCGCGGTCGGCGGCGTCCGGGGTGATGGGTTGGAGGCTGATGAAGGTGCCGATGCCCTGCTGGGTGGTGAGGACGCCGCGGATCTCCAGTTCACGGTAGGCCCGCACCACGGTGTTGGGATTGACCTCCAGGTCCACGGACATCTGGCGCACCGTGGGCAGCTGGTCCCCGGGCTTCAGCTGGCCCGAGGCGATGGCGGTATGGATCTGGTCGATGATCTGGCGGTACACCGGAACGCCGGTGTGCAGGTCCAGCCGGATCAAGCCGGGGGGATTGGAAGGTGGGTGGCTCATGACCCACAATGTATTAGTCGACTAGAACACTGTCAAGACCGTACAGAAAAATTTATCAATGGCCCAGTGCTCCGGCAAGGATCGAGGGTGAAGCACCCGAGGTGGTTGCGGCACCCGGGACCAGGTTCGCCATGCCACCTTCGCCCAACGAAAAGGCCCCCAACCGGGGGCCTTCCCACCTAGCATCGCGTAGCGATGCTAGAGCGGCATGTTGCCATGCTTCTTGGGGGGCATGCCCTCCCGCTTGGTCTCCAGGAGGCCCAGGGCGCGGATGAGCTTCTTGCGGGTCTCCCGGGGGAGGATGACCTCGTCCACATAGCCCAGGCCCGCGGCGACGTAGGGGTTGGCGAACTTGTCGTTGTATTCGTCGATGATCTCCTTGCGCTTGGCCGTGGGGTCCGCGGCCTGGCTGATGTCCCGGGCATAGAGGACATTGGCGGCGCCCTCGGCGCCCATCACAGCGATCTCAGCCGTGGGGTAGGCAAAGTTGAAGTCGGTGCGGATGTGCTTGGAGGCCATCACGATGTAGGCGCCACCGTATGCCTTGCGGGTGATGACCGTGAGCTTGGGCACCGTGGCCTCGCAGAAGGCATACAGCAGCTTGGCGCCGTTCTTGATCAGGCCGCCGTGCTCCTGGTTGACGCCGGGGAGGAAGCCCGGAACGTCTTCGAAGACGATGAAGGG
>CAZPUI010000754.1:0-2901 GCA_964589695.1 uncultured Solibacteraceae bacterium
CTAACCTGTCGCAAGAGCAAGGAATCCCCCTTCGAGCAGTTCAAGCTCTTCGACGCCGCCAATTGGGGCCTGGTGGGCTACGACGAAGTCCACATGCTGCCGGCGCCTGTTTTCAGGGCAGTGGCCGAACTGCAGGCCAAGCGACGCCTGGGACTCACCGCCACCCTGGTCCGGGAGGATGGGAAGGAGGAGGATGTCTTCAGCCTCATCGGTCCCAAGCGGGTGGACGTTCCCTGGAAGACCCTGGAGAAGGATGGCTTCATCGCCACCGCCCATTGCCTTGAAATCCGCGTGCCCATGCCCACGGACGAACGCATGTCCTACGCCGTGGCAGACCAGCGGGCCCGCTTCCGCATCGCCTCCGAAAATCCCGTCAAGCTGACCATCATGGATGAATTGCTGGCGGGGCATCCCAACGATGCGGTGCTGGTGATCGGCCAGTACCTGGAACAGTTGCGGATCATCGGGGAGCGCCTCAATGCCCCTGTGCTCACGGGCCAGACCCCGGAGCGGGAGCGGGAGCGGCTCTATGCGGATTTCAAGTCGGGGCAGCTCAAGGTGCTCATCGTGAGCAAGGTGGCGAACTTCGCCATCGACCTGCCGGATGCCAGTGTGGCCATCCAGGTGAGTGGCACCTTCGGGTCCCGTCAGGAGGAAGCCCAAAGGCTGGGCAGGATCCTTCGCCCCAAGGGGGATCGCAACGTCTCCTACTTCTACAGCCTCATTTCCAGGGACTCCAACGAGCAGGAATTCGCCCGGAACCGGCAGCTTTTCCTCACGGAACAGGGCTACCGCTACCTGATCGAAAGTCGCTACTTCGACGAGCAGGGGCAGCTGAGCGAGCCCACCGTCTGGCGCAACCTGCTGGAGGAGACCAAAGCCTAGCCCGGATGGGGTGCTTCAGAACCGAAGCTTCATCACCATGAGGGCCCCCACCAGGTAGGTCAGGACCCACCAGCCGAAGGCAAGGAGGGAATACCGATGGAGCCCTGGGGGCAAGGGAGCCTCGGGCCCCTGGGTCCTGCGGAACCGGGCCATACCCACAAGGTCCCCCAGCATGAGGCCGAAGGCCAGGTAGCCCAGAATGCCGTGAAGGCTGAAGGGGCTGTTCCGGGAACCGGCGATCATGAACCCCGTGGCCACGGCATCCAGCAGGACCCCCAGGAGGAGGGCACGGAAGCCGAAGGCCCCCACCTTGCGCCGCTTGGCCAGACTGCCCACGGCCACGGCATAGGTGACCAGCGCGGCATTGACCACGATCGTACCCGTCAGCAGCAGTCCATTCATCCCAGCCCCCTTCGCATCCAGAGCATCACCCAAGGTTCAAGGGCCAGGACCACGGGAATGGCCATGAGCCCCGCCACCACATCGTCCGCCACCACCCCCTCGCCCCCCGCAAGGTCCTGAAGGGGGCGAATGGGCCAGGGCTTGAGAATATCCATCATCCGGAAGGCCAGGAAGGGCACGACCAGGAGGGCGAACCATCGCCAGGCCTGGGGTCCCGCGAGCCAGGGGGTTTCCGAGGCCAGGGTCCAACGCAGGGGCCACAGGGTGATCCACATGCCCGCCCATTCGTCAGCCACGATGAACTGAGGGTCCTTGTGCCCCGTCTCGCGCACCACCGCATCCGAGGCCTTGACCGCCAAGGCCGTCATGCCCACCACCAGCACGGCGAACCAGGCTTCCCCGGCCAGGTGGACCCCCAACCCCAGGGGGTGTCCCGGATGCAGGCGCATCCAGGTGGTCATGGGCGCGGCCCAGGCGAGGGTCAGGAGCCCCCAGGCCAGGAGCGCGGCCACGCTGCCCCAGGTCCCGGGCATCCCCGGCAACCTGCCGCTTCCAAAGCCGGTGGCCACCATCCAAGCCCAGCGTGGGGCGGGAGCATTCGGGGGGGGTGGGGTTGGATCCATGGCTCACCCTACCCCACGGTCCCATGGGACCGCAACCGAGGGCATCAGCGCCCTTGGTACGTTCGCTCGAAGGCTTCGATGGCCGCCTGGGTGCCCCCTTCCACCACCTCCCCCACCAGATCGTAGGCGTGCCCCTCGGTGATGCGCACGCGCTGGAGCGTGTTCACCCGGGGTTCCCCGCCCACGATGAGCACACTGCCATCCACCTCCGGGGCCTGCCCGGCATGGCGCCCCTTGAAGACCATCTGGGTTTCTTCATGGGTACCCTCCACCAGCACTTCCAGCTCCCTGCCGACAAGGGCCCGGTTCTTCGCCCGACTGATCCGCTGCTGCAGTTCCATCACCTTCCGCTTGCGGGACTGCTTGGTGCGCTCGGGCACGGGGTCCCCGAGGGCGGCGGCGGGCGTGCCCTCCTCCAGGGAGTAGGTGAAGACCCCCACGTGTTCGAAGCCGGGCGCCTTCACGCACTCGCGCACGTTCCGGAAGGCCTCCGGGGTCTACCCCGGCACGCCCACGATGAAGTTGGAGCGGAGGTAGATCCCGGGGATCCGCCGACGGATGCGCTCCAGCAGCTTCAGGAAGGTGGCGGCACCCCCGCCCCTGGCCATGGTGCGCAGGATCCTGGGGTCGGCGTGCTGCAGGGGCATGTCCAGGTATTTGACGCAGTTCGGGGTCTCCGCCATCGCCCGGATCAGCCCTTCCGTCAGGCGGTTGGGGTAGGCGTAATGGATGCGGAACCAGCGCAGTCCCTCCACCGCGCCCAGGGCCCGCACCAGGCCTTCCAAGGCATTGGGATCCCCCAGATCCCGGCCGAAGTCCGTGGTGTCCTGGCCCACCAGGTTGATTTCCAGGACCCCCTGGGCCACCAGCTGGCGAGCCTCCGCCACCACGCTCTCCACGGTGCGACTCCGCTGGGGGCCACGGATGGCCGGGATGGCACAGAAGGCGCACGTATGGTCACACCCCGCGCTGATCTATAGGTAGTCCGACG
>CAZPUI010000755.1:0-2894 GCA_964589695.1 uncultured Solibacteraceae bacterium
TGGCGAGCCGGGTGCGGGCCATCCTGCGCCGGGCCATGCCCGCGGCTTCCCAGGAGGGGTTCCGGGTGGATGGGGAGGCCCACCGCATCAGCTACGCCGGGCAGGGCCTGGACCTCACCCGCTTCGAATACGAGCTGCTGCGAACCCTCTTGGCCCACAGGGGGCGCATCCACACCCGGGCCGAGCTCATGGAATCCGTATGGGCGGGTTCCGAGGAGACCCAAGACCGCACCGTGGATACCCACATCAAGACCCTGCGGGCCAAGCTGAAGGCGGTGGCCCCCGAGGCCGATCCCATCCAAACCCATCGGGGCCTCGGGTACAGCCTCCCATGAGGCTGGGTTTCCGAATGCTCCTGGGCATCTTCCTCATCCTGGGGTTGGCGGCCTGGTTCGTACTGTCCACCTTCTCCCAGGAGGTCAAACCCGGGGTGCGCCAGGGCCTGGAGGTGGCCTTGGTGGACACGGCCAACCTCCTGGCGGAACTGGCGGCGGCGGATCTGGCCGAGGGCCGAATCCAGGAAGGACAGCTGGCCCAGGCCTTCATCCGGTACCGGGCCCGGGACCTGCAGGCCCCCATCTGGGGACGGGTGAAATCCAGGATGGACCTTCGGCTCTATGTCACCGATGCCCGCGGCATCGTTCAGTACGACAGCGAAGGGCAGGCGGTGGGGAAGGACTACAGTCGCTGGAACGATGTGTACCTGACCCTTCGGGGCCAGTACGGGGTGCGGGCCACCCGCCTGGACCCCCGGGATGAGTCCACCTCCGCCATGCACGTGGCCGCTCCACTGCGGAAGGGGGGCCGCTTGCTGGGGGTCCTCACGGTCATCGCCCCCACGGCCAGCATCCAGCCCTTTGCGGAGCGGAGCGCCCGACGGATCCGTCAGTCCGGGGCCATCCTGCTTGGGGCCTCCCTTCTGGTGGGTCTGGCCCTCACCTGGTGGCTCACCCGGGATGTGGAGCGCCTTCGGGCCTACGCCAAAGGGGTGGGAGCGGATGGTCGTACGCCCCTTCCGGTCCTGGGGGCCCCGGAGCTGAAGGAACTGGGTGCGGCCCTGGAGGCCATGCGGGCCCGCCTGGATGGACGGGAATATGTGGAACGCTACGTCCACACGCTTACCCATGAGATGAAGAGTCCCCTGGCTGCCATCCGGGGGGCTGCGGAACTCCTGGGGGAGCCCATGTCCGAAGCCGACCGGGCCCGGTTCACGGAGAACATCCTGGCCCAGGAAAGGCGCATGCGGGACCTGGTGGAACGCATGCTGGCGCTGGCGGAACTGCAGCACCGCCAGGGACTCAAGGACCCCCAAACCCTGGACCTTGCCGCCCTGGCGCGGAAGGTCCTCGCCAGCCGCAAAGACCAGGCCGCCCGGCGCAGGGTCCGCTGTGTCCAGGTGGGTGAAGGGCAGGGCGTGGGCGAGGCCTTCCTGCTGGAACAGGCCCTGGGCAACCTCCTGGACAATGCCCTGTCCTTCAGCCCCGAAGGTGGGGAGGTGCGGATCACCGTGCAAACCGCTGTGGGATGCGTGGTGCTGGAAGTCCGGGACCAGGGCCCGGGTCTCCCCGACTTCGCCCTGGGCAAGGTCTTCACGCCCTTCTTCTCCCTACCCAGGCCTGACGGGGAGGCCAAGGGCACGGGCCTGGGCCTCTGCTTCGTGCGGGAGGTGGCTGGCCTGCACGGTGGCACGGCCAGCCTGGAGAACCATCCCGAGGGGGGGGCCATGGCGAGGCTGGTGCTGGGGGGCGATGGTTCCTGGGAAGCCGGGGGCTCCCCCATGGATCCCGCGGTGGGAGGGGCATGATCATGGGGTGCGTATACGACCTGGTCACCGTGCTGGCAGTTAGGTGGAGTGCATGTTTGGCCCAGGAGGCACCGCCTTTGGCGGAGTTGGACCCTGTCTGGATCGAGGCCCTGCGCTCCAAGCCCAACCCTGCCCCGCGTGTGCTCCGGACCCGCATCTGGGAGCTGATCTCACGGTACGAGCATCGACGGGAGGATCATCCCGACCGCATCGAGGCGATTCGAAGTCCTTTTCTCGAATCCCAAATGGCGGACCTGGATGGCGATGGGACGGGAGAAGTCCTCCTGGCCGTCAACTTCCTGGATGGCTGTCAGCCCGATGTGTTCATTTGCAGGCTGGAGGACACGCACTGGCGGGTGGTGTTCCATGAGTCCTATTCGGATCCCAAGGCATGGAAGCCCTACTTCCCCTTTGAAGTTGATCGTTTGGGGAGGAAAGGTGCGTTCGTATCGCTGCGATCGGGAGGGGGTGGCGTGGGTGCATGGGAATACAACGTGAGCCTTTTCTCCCTCTGGGAAGGCAAGGTGAAGAAGGTCATCAGCTGGGTGGAGGACAGCCACTGTTACGCGGGCTCCCATCCCTTCTTTGCTTCGGTGCGGTGCCGACGGCGCGCCATTTCAATGGAGTGCGTGCGGCTTGAGTTCGAGTACCGGGTTGAGGCTTCCAGCGAAACCCTGGCCCGATTGGCCATGTCAGAAGCGCCGGGGCTGCTGCTTTCCGGCAAGCTCAGGGTCGCCTACCGCCTTGACGGTAACCTCGAGGCGGTCCCAGAGGCGCCAAAGCTTGTCGAACAGGTGTCCTCCCTGAGTCAAATCTGGGATCTGGATCGCTTTTCGAAGGCCTTCCAGGTCGAACTTGATGCCATGATCCGGGGGCGGAACCGGACGAAACGCCGATTGGCATTCCATCTGAGGGCCTGTGCGTCCGACGATCGTCTGAAGTGAGGGGAGAGGGACTGGGTTTGACCCGTCCGGCTAACTTGAATCACCCAGCCTCCCAGGTGAGTGCTGCAGCCGCCAGGATCAGATCCTGACCTCCATCACCGCCCCCCCCTTGAGCGCGCGGATCGCCCGGCCCTCACGGGAATCAA
>CAZPUI010000756.1:0-2891 GCA_964589695.1 uncultured Solibacteraceae bacterium
GGTGGGTGGAGGGAGGGGGTTTGCATTGGCACGGTGCGTCGCGCGACCGCTAGGGAATCGGCTCAAGGGGCCGCTTCCCGCGCAGAGCGGCCTTGAACGCCCGGACTGGGAATCACCCGATGGGAGGCCTTGGACGATCATCCCCCCACCTCCCGCAGGGGGCCCTTCCACCCCAGGTCCCCCAGGGGATGACCATCCCGGGTGCCGATCTCCATCCGATGCAGGAGGTTCACGGGCAGGAAGTGGAGGCCCAGAACCCAGTCCTGGCGCTGGACGGGATGAAGGGCCCGGCGGAGGGTGCCCGACAGGCCATAGAAGCGCTTGCGGGTGCGGAGGCAGGCCTGGCGCAGCTCCTCGTGGCCCATGCTGGCGGGATGGAAGGGGATGGCGTTGTAGGTGTAGGCCTCGTCCAGCCACCAGCGTTCGAAGCGCAGACGTCCCTCGGTCTGGAGCCGGTCATAGAGCGGCGTGCCGGGCATGGGGGTCAGGTGGTTGAAGCCGCAGAGGTAGAAACCGTGATGCAGGGCGAAGTCCAGGGCCGCCTCGAAACTGGCCTCGGTGTCCTGGTCGTAGCCGAAGACGAAGGTCCCGTAGACCCGGATGCCGTGCCGCGCCAGGGTCGCCATGGCGCGGTCGTAGTCCACGGCCGCGCGATTCACCCCCTTGCCCATCTGGTGGAGGTTGGCCCCGTCCAGGCTTTCGAAGCCGATGAGCATGCCCTTGCAGCCGCTCTTCGCCATGAGCTCCACCAGCCCTTCGTCCCGGGTCATGGCCAGGGTGCCCTGGCTCACCCAGCGGATCTTGAGGGGCACCAGGGCCTCGAAGAGCCGGGCGGCCTGGGCGGGATCCGCCACCATGTTGTCATCCACGAAGAAGATCAACCGCGAAGCGTCCTTGATCTCCCGGACCTCCGCCACGATGTCTTCCACAGGGCGCATGCGGTGGCTGGCGCCGTAGAAGGTCTGGATGGCGCAGAACTCGCAGACATGGGTGCAGCCCCGGCCCGCTTCCACCAGGCCCACGGGCAGGTAGCGCTTCCCCGCGAAGAGCCGACGGTCCGGGCGGGTCCCCGCCAGGTCGGGGCGGCCCGGGCCCTGGTACCGGCGCTGCAGTCGGCCGTGGCGGGCATCGTCCACCACCTGGGGCCAGAGGCCCTCGGCCTCCCCCACCACCACGGCCTCGGCGTACCGTTCCACCTCCTCCGGCAGCAGGCTGGCGTGGAATCCGCCCATCACCACGGGGACGCCCCGCCGCCGATAGTCCGAGGCGATCTGGTAGGCCCGCTTGGCGGTGTAGACCTCCACGCTGAGCGCCACCAGGTCCGTGGGCTGGGAGGTGTCCAGGGCCTCCATGCGGTCGTCCACGAAACTCAGTTCGACGTCCTTGGGCGTGAGGTTGGCCAGCACGGCCAGGGGCAGGGGCTCCATCTGCCAGGACCGCAGGTACCGGGTCCCGGGGCGCCGACCGATGCAGGGGTGGATGAGGGTGATGCGGAAGGGACTCATGCCTCCTCCCACCGCGCATCCGCATGGCGGATCTGGCGCCAGGCCATGGGGGTGAAATTGTCTCGGGAGAGGGGCGTCAGACAGGCCAGCTCGTCCCCCTGGGTGTGGCCAGGATTCAGGGCCAGGAAGAGGGCCACATGGGGGTCCTGGCGGCGATGGTCGGGGATCGTGGCCAGGTGGGGCCTCAGGCGATCCTTCCCCGGCCAGGCCCGCACCAGACCTGCGGCAGGGTCGAAGTGCGCCGGGAAGAGGTGCGCCGCCACGGTGTCCAATCGGGCCTTGAGGCCCGGATCCCCTGCCCGATTCAGGGCGGGAAGGTACTCCCGGAAGTGCAGGGGCAGCATGCGGTAGGTGCGGAAGCCCTTGGAGATGAGGAACCAGTAGAGCCGGTCCTCCCCCACCTCCTCGAAGAGGCGCAGCAGGACATGCCCGAAGGCGCCCACCAGGCCCCCATCCAGCCAGTGGTCCGGATGGACGATGGTGTCCCCACTGAAGAGGTAGGTGGCATCCCCCAAGGCGAAAAGCTGGAGGGTGGAAAAGCCCCAGAGCCCTCCCTCCCGGTCCCGCAGGAGGATGGCCCAGCGCTTGGCGGCCAGATCCCGATGAAAGCCCTGGGGGGTGATGTTCTCGTAGTGGGCGTCCATGAGCTGGAACATGCGATCCACCGCCGCCTTTGAGAGGCGGGACACGGGGTGGATGGTGGCGCATAGGGTCACGGGGGCTCGATTTTCACAGGAAGGCCGCGTCCACGTAGGGTATCCGGGAAGCCTCCAGGGCACCGAACCAAGGTTCCGAGGCTTCCCAGCCCACCCCGTAGAGACGACTCGCCAGGCGCACTCCTGGGAAGCTCCGGGGTGCGGGGGCCCAGGGATCCTGACCATGGAGCACCAGGCCGAGGCCCATCAGCCCTGTATCCCGAAGTCCCCCCAGGCAGCCCCGGAGCAGGGCTTCCACGGGGGCAGGATCCTCCTCCGCCGCGCAAAGGAAGGCCACCTGGGCCAGGGGAACCTCCTGGCCCGCCACCGGCAGGGGCCCCATGCCCACGGCCCGGAGGCCGAGGTTCAGGAGCGGCCGGAGGGCCCCCAACCAGGGGGCATAGCCCTGCACCCGGAGCTGTCGCCGGGCCCGCTGGTCCCAGGCGGCCAGGAGGGCCAGGAGCGCACCTCCCCGCTCCAGGAGCCAGAAATCCTGGACCCCCAGGCCATGGAGGAAGGGGGTCCCGAAGTCCTCGGCCTCCAGCACGGGGAAGAACTGGCGCCGGGGGCCGTGGGCCTCCAGGAAGGCCAGGATCCGCGGGAGGTATGCCTTCTCCGCCCTGCGCACCCCGGCAAGGGTGCGCCGATGCCGGTTCCCCGGAAGCAGATGGGCCTCCACAGGCCCCCGCGC
>CAZPUI010000757.1:0-2891 GCA_964589695.1 uncultured Solibacteraceae bacterium
GGGTACGGGGGACGGGTGTCTTCCCGGGGGGGCGGTGGGGGTTTGGACTCCCCCCGGACCTGGGCCAGGAGGGGAGATGCCACGAACAGGGAGCAAAGGATGGCAGGATGCCACATGGTGAGCCTCGAAATGCACGCGGATGGCCGCAGGGACGGTCTGTTGAGCAGGAAGGGTGCCAGTTTTCGCCATGCTCTATCGGGTCAAGACCGGAAGAAAATCTCGATGAATGTGCCCCCCGTGGCGTGGATAAGGGTGCTGGGCAGCAGTGACCTGCGCGTTCGGTTGAGGGCGGCGAGGCCGAAGGCGAAGGCAAAGACAAAGGGTACGAAGATGCGCTTGGCCCCTGGGGCCAGGTTCACGGCCAGGTGGATCCATGTGAAGAGCGTGGCCTGGAGGGCATTGGCGATCCAGAAAGCCCGGGGATGACTATGGATGGAGTCCAGGAGCAGGAAGCCCCTAAAGAGGAGCTCCTCGCCGAACTTGGCGATGATCCATGGCGAAAAGATGCTCGTGAGCAGATCCAAGGGGGGCAGCATCCGCGCCTGATACTGGGCGCCGTCCAGGCTCTGGATGAGGGCGAGCATGAGGTTGTCCACCACCATGAGTCCCAAGATCCAGCCCCAGGTGTTGCGTGGGATATGTCGGAAATCCAGACCCAGTGCCTGGATGGGTGAGCGTCGGCACACCAGGATGCCCCCCAGCACCACCGCGCAGAAGAGGCTCCAGACCACAAAGTTGCTCTGGGTTCGGTTCGAGGCCCGCACGAGGAACAGGGAACCCAGACTGGCCAGGTAGGTCAGGGGTGCGCCGAAGCGCAGGACGAATTCCTTCAGGCCCATGGGGCCCGCGATGAGGGTGGTCATGGGAGCCTCCTAGTCGGGTTCGTATGAAAGGAGGTCGCCGGGCTGGCAGTGCAGCTCTCGGCAGAGGGCCTCCAGGGTGGAGAACCGGATGGCTTTGGCCTTTCCGGTCTTGAGGATGGAGAGGTTGGTCAGGGTGATGTCCACGCGCTCGGCCAGGTCACCCAGGCGCATCTTGCGCTGGGCGAGGGCCACATCCAGGTTCACGACGATGGGCATCAGATCACCAGCTCTTGTTCCGCCTGCAGCTTGCGGCCCTCGTCCATGACGTGGGCCACCACCAGCAGGGCACACCCCACCAGGAGATACCCGATGGGGAAGGTTTCCAGTCGGAAACTAAAACTGGAACCGGGCTGCAGGTTGGCCAGAAGCCAGGGATGGAGAAGGCCCTCCCCCACGAAGGCATACGTGGCGTAGGCCAGCACGCCCCAGCCGATGCGCTGGAAACACTGGACGGTGCGGGCGGTGAAGATTTCCCCTGTTTCGAAGGCCCGGAACAGTTGATGGAAAGGATGGAGCCAGGCCAACAGGGCCAGGGTATGGGCCATGGCCAGTCCGGCCGCCAAGGCACGCAGTCCGGGGCCGAGGTTGGCCAGGGAGGCGGGGTGGCGCTCGAGGCGCAGGAGGGCCGCCAGTCCGGGCAGGAACGCCGAGAGCAGGGCTGCCAGGAAGAGCGCGAACCCGAACACCAAGATCAGGTAGATGCCCACCTGGGTGCAGGTGCGGATCGTGTGGGACAGTCGCTGGATGGGGACCATGCCTTCTCCTCCTTGGGCTGGTCATCAAGATGGGGTCAAGATTTCGATTGTCAACAAAAAATCATCGAAAAACGATAAAAAAACATCGATCATCGTTCACATGGGGACCCTGGGCTCCCAGGCGCTCCAGCCCATGGCGCGGCATGCGCCCGCAGGGGGAACCTACCCACCCTTGCAGAACGCATTCGTACGGAGGATCGAGTTCACCTTATCGGCGTGTCTTGGGGCAGACCTCCCCTCGCCGGGGCAGGAGAACGGGGCCCATGCCTGCGTGGGACGTGTCCGCAGGGTGCCGTCCCCCGCAGGTGGCTGTCAGGGTGTCTTCTGCACCAGGATGTGCCAGTTGGGCCGCTTCCAGCTCTTCCGGAACTCCGCCTCGGAGGCGAAGTGGGCCTTCCGCGCCTTTTCCAGGCCATCCAGGAAGAGCACAAAGTCGCATTGAACTTGCGGGGTGCCGTGTTGGGCGTCGAACTGCTGGACCATGCCATTGGGGGCACTGACTTTCCGGCCCAGCATTTCGGTGACGGGGAAGCGCAGCCCCTTCATCCCCTCCCCGGGTTCGTAGGCCTTGAAGATCACTTCGGAACACACCAGGGCTGCGTCCGTCTCGAAGTCGAAATTGAAATCATAGGGGCGGCCACTGGTGTGGAAGGCCCTCAGGAGGGCCTGGGCGCGCTCGCGCTTGTCCAGGCGGGGACGGACCACCGCCAGGGAATCGGAGGCTCCCGTACGCTCCAGGGTGGTGAAGACGACCCCCTCGGAGATGGCCTCCAGGATCCTCGGGGGTCGACCCTCCTCCTGGGGGGTGGTGGCCAGGCGATGGGCCTGGGGGTACCGGGCCTTGAGCAGACCTTCGAAATCCCCATCCCCCTGGCCCTGAGTCCGCACCCAGGCCTGGACCTGAGGGTCTTGGAAAAAGGCCCTGCGTTCGGCTTCCGTTCCCACATAGAGGGCGGCATGGGTCCAGAAACCCGGCAGCCCCAGGTTCGACAAGTACCACTCGTGCCGCTCGAAGAAGATGTCCCCGGGCTGAAGCAGGGGCAGGGCCTCCTGGATCTGGGTTTCGGAGATGAGATGCTCGCCCCTGCGGTGGACCTTGGTATCCCCCATCCATGTCGATACGGACTTCTGCACCGGGAACCAGGCGGAACTGCTGGTGCGCTTCAGCTGGGTCAGGGCGTGTCGGAGGGTGAGGGTGGGGCCCCTTCCTTTGCCCATCCGCCAGAGGACGTTCGCGTCCGCGTCCATGGGGGTGGCCAGTTCAGGAGGGGGT
>CAZPUI010000758.1:0-2886 GCA_964589695.1 uncultured Solibacteraceae bacterium
GGGGGGCTTTGGGTACGTGTTTCGCACGAGCCGCAGGGCCGCAAAGACCGAGGCCATGGACGCGTGGAGGATCCGGTTCTTGAGCCCGTGGTACGACTGGGCGGATAGCCCCAGTTCCGGGACCTCCTCGTTGAGGATGCCCAGCAGATCCGGGTGTTTTTCCACCAGGGCGATGAATTCCAGGCCAAAGCGGTACCCGGCCAGGAACGCGGCATGGTACAGGGAGGTCCCTGCCTCCCGCTGGGTGCGATCCTTCTGGAATATGGCCGTGCGCCACTTGGTCCGCACCTGCTCCAAGGCGGCCTGGGCATCCAGAATGCTGCTCCAGGTGGACCAGATCACCAACTTCTCGGCCCGGGGCACCACCCGGGGTGCCTGGTGCTTGGCGCGGAGCTGGAACTCAGGGCGGGTGCGCGCGAAATCGACGCTTCGCTGCAGTCCACTGCGGGCAAGGGTGAAGGACCTGATGTCCCCGTTCACTGAATCCTGCCCCAGGACCACCTGGGACGCCGAGGGCTGGCAGAGGGCAATCACCAGGGACAGGGCCAAGGATGGGGGTCGGGAGCGGGACATGGTCACCTCGCAGGGGGGATCGCATGCCATTTAAGCACCATCGGATGACGCTGCCGTGGGCCCCGCCCCACCCAGGTTTTCCAGGGGTGTCGCTGGGCCTCTCTGGAGGTCCGATCCAGGACATGGGGGTTTCGGTGGTGCGGCGCATGGGGAGGAAGCAGGCCATGATGGAGGTCGTGGTCCAACGTCGACCCAGGAGTGCTTGCTTGGCTCGTATCCTCTATGCCTTGACCATGCCCGAGACCGCGGAGGTCTTCCTGGTGGACCAGCTTCGCCACCTCCGGGATCTGGGCCACGAGGTTCATTTCGCCGCCAGTCCCGATGGGGAGCGGTTGTCCAGGGTGGAACAACGGGAGGGGGCCATCGTGCATGCCATACCCATGGCCCGGGCCATCCGACCCTGGCAGGACCTGGCCGCCCTCTTCCGGGTGGGGGGGCTGCTCGCTCGGGTTCGACCCGACGTTCTCAACTATGGAACGCCCAAGGCGGCCCTGCTGTTCGCCCTGGCGGCCTGGTTCCTGCGGGTACCCCGGAGGGTTTACACCGTCCATGGGCTTCGTTGGGAGACCAGCCGCGGTCTGGAACGCGCCCTCCTCCGGGGGCTGGAAGGGCTGGTCTGCCGTCTCTCCACCGCCATCATCTGCGTGAGCCCCAGCCTACGGGAGCGACTCGGTGCGCTGCTCCCGTCCTGCCGTCCGCGCATGACGCTACTGGCTCGGGGCAGCTGCAATGGAATCGATGTGGAGGCCATGGTTGCGGAACGGGAGGCCCTGGATCCAGCGGCCTTGCGTGGGCGCCACGGGTTTCATGGGGGAGACGTGGTCTTCGGCTTCGTGGGGCGGATGGCCAAGGACAAAGGGGTGGTCGACCTGGTGGAGGTCTTCCTGCGGCTGGCGGAAGTGCATCCTGGGATCCGCCTTCTGCTGGTGGGCCCCCCCGAGCCCACGGATCCCTTGCCGGAGGCGGTCCTGGAGGCCATACAGGCCCACCCGCGGATCCACGACCTGGGCCCCCGGGCGGATGTGGTCGCCATGTACAGCCTCATGGACGTGTATGTCCTGCCCTCCTACCGCGAAGGCCTGCCCTACACCCCCCTGGAGGCAGCCACCCTCTTCCTTCCCGTGATCACCACCACGGCCACCGGAGCCCGGGACACGGTGGTGGCGGGGGAGACGGGCTGGCTGTTCCCCCCGGGCGATCAGGCCGCGCTGCAGCGGTGCATGGAAGCGGCCCTGGCCGACCCCGAGGGTTGTCGGGCCATGGGGCTACGGGGCCACGCCCGAATCCGAACGGAGTTCCATCGTCGGGCGGTCTGGAACGACCTGGAGAAGGTGCTGTGCGGAGGGCCTGGCGCATCCCTCACACCTTGATCGGGAGGTTTGGTCACGGGTTTCCTGGGGCTCGCCCCGGAGGCATGGAAGGCCGTCCGACCCAACCTACACTTGGCAGCATGAAACGCCTCCTCATCCTTCTGCTGACGGCACTGTCCCTGGGGGCCGTCGATCCCCTTCCGGTGGGGGTCCCCGTCGAAAGGGTGGTGTGCGTGGCTTCGCCCCGGCACAGCTATGCGGTGTACGTGCCCACCCAGGCCCGGGAGGGAATCAGCCTGCCTGTGCTCCTGGGCATCAGTCCGGCGGGCGACGGGGTGGAGGTGGTGCAGGCTTTCCGGCAGGGGGCCGATCGGCACGGATGGGTGGTGGTGGGTTCCCATGATGCCCGCAACGGCCCCATGGCTCCCTCCCGTGAAGCCCTGGAGGCCGTGTGGAAGGACATCCGGAGCCGACTCAAGGTGGATGTGACCCGCAGCGCCGTGGGTGGGTTTTCCGGGGGCGCACGCATGGCCTTGGACTTCCTTAAGAACCACCCAGACCTGCGGGGTCTGGTTTCCCTGGGGGCCTTTGGCCTGGGGGCGGATGGACTCTTCGGCCTGGGAGACCATGCAGCGGTGCTGCTGTGTGGGGAGACGGACTTCAATCATTTCGAGCTGGTGTCGGGAGCCCAGGCGCTCCGGGACCGTCGCTGGCGTCTCTGGGCGGATCGTTTTCCCGGGGGGCATACCTGGCCCCCCGCCTCGCTGTGCGCCGAGGCCCTGGCCTTTTTGGAACTGGATGCCATGAAGCTGGGGCGACGGCCCGAGGACCCCGCCCTCAGGGCGGAGTTCCTGGCCCGTCGCACGGAGGAGGCCCGGCAGGCCGTGGGACTCCTGGCCCAACGGCGATGGGAGGCCCTGCGCCTGGAAGGCCCGCACGCCGAGGCCGACCAGGCCCTGGCCCGGGGGGCGAAGGACCCTGAGGTGACCCAGGACCGGGTCCT
>CAZPUI010000759.1:0-2883 GCA_964589695.1 uncultured Solibacteraceae bacterium
ATGCCATGAAGGAACTCCAGGCCCTGGGCGGCGATTTTAATGGCACGACCTTTCTGGACCGCACCAACTACTACGTCACCTTCCCGGCAGGGGACGAGAAGCTAAGGCGTGCGTTGGAGATCGAGTCCGACCGCATGCGCAATGCCCGGGTGGTCCCCGAGATTCTGGCCAAGGAGATGAAGATCATCACCAACGAGCTGGAGATCGGTGAGAACAATCCCACCCGCATCCTTCTGCAGAGGCTCTTCGCCACGGCCTTGGAGTGGCATGCCTATGGCCGGAGCACCATCGGCGCCAAGTCTGATATCCAAAACGTGAAACTGGACTACGTGAAGTCCTACTACGACCGCTTCTACCAGCCGGACAACGCCGTGCTCATCGTGGCGGGACAGATCGACGAAGCCAAGACCCTGGATCTGGTGAACCATTACTACGGCCGCATCCCCAAGCCCACACGGGTCCTGCAGCCCACCTACACCCTGGATCCGGTCCAGGACGGGGAGCGCACGGTGACCGTGCGCCGCACGGGCGGAACACCCACCGTGGCCATGGCCTACAAGATCCCCGCGGCCTCCCACAAGGACTTCTCCACCCTGCGGGTGGTGGAGAACGCCCTGGTGGACACCCCCAATGGCCGCCTCCACAAGGCCCTGGTGGATACCAAACTCGCCACCCAGGTGTTCACCCTGGGCATGACCTACAGGGAACCAGGCCTCATGGCGTTCTTTGTGGTCCTGCCCCAGAACGGGGATGTGGAGAAGGTCAAGGCCGTGCTCACCCAGGAGCTCGAAGGCCTGGAGGCCAAGCCCTTCACCCAGGAAGAACTGGACCAGGCCAAGCAGCGCATGACCAAGGACACCGAACTCACCCTGGCGGACACCAAGTCCATGGCCATCGGGCTCACGGAGTACATTGCCAGTGGCGACTGGCGCCTCTTCTTCCTGGACCGGGACCGGGTGCAGAAGACCACGGTCATCTCTGCCAAGAATGCCGCCGTGCATTATTTCCGACCCGACAACCGCACCGTGGGCACCTACATCCCCACCAACGAGCCCGTCCGTGCGGAGATTCCCGAGACCCCCGATCCCCTGGCCCTGGTGGCGGACTACAAGGGTCGTCCCCCGGTCATCCAGGGTGAGGCCTTCGACGCCACCCCTACCAATGTGGAGAAGCGCACCACCACCTTCACCGCCCCCAACGGACTGAAGGGTGCCCTCCTGTCCAAGCGCACCAAGGGCGGCATGGTCAGCGTGGCCTTCAGGCTTCACTACGCCAGCGAAGAGGCCCTGAAATCCCAGCCCCGGGGCGTGGGCAACCTCATGCCCAACATGCTCATGCGGGGCACCAAGACCAAGGACCGCAAGGCACTGCAAACCGCCTTCGACGCCCTCAAGGCCCAGGTGAGCATTGCGGGTGGCGCCACCGGCCTCAACGCCACCCTCACGGTCACCCGGGAGAACCTGGTGCCCTCCCTCAAGCTGCTCGCTGAGGTCCTGAAGGAGCCCGCCTTCCCCGCCACCGAAGTGGATGGCCTCATCAAGGAGCAGGCAACCGGAATCGAGGCCCAGCTCAAGGAACCCCAGGCCAAGGCCATGGAGTGGATCCAGAAGGTGATGAATCCCTATCCCGAAGATCACCCCATGGCCCATCGCACCTTCGAGCAGACCTTGGCGGACCTTCGGGCCGTGAAACCCGAGCAGGTGAAGGCCTTCTACGACGCCATGGTGGGGGCGGGGAACGCCACCTTCGCCTGCGTGGGGGACCATGACTCCAAGGCCATCCAGGCCCTGGTGACGGACCTCTTCGGTTCATGGAAAGCCGCGACGCCGTACCAGCGGTCCATCGGTCGCATCCGCATGGCCCCGGCGGAGCGCCAGTCCTTCGAGACGCCGGACAAGGCCATGGCCATCTATGTCGGCCTCTAGCCCCTGGCCATGGCGCAGACGCACGAGGATTATCCGGCCCTGCTCATGGCCGGGCAGATGTATGGGGGCACCGCCAAGAGCCGCATCTTCGAGCGCCTGCGCCAGAAAGAAAACATGAGCTACGGCGCAGGCGGGCAGTTCCAGGTGGATGACCGGGATCCTGCGGGAGTCTGGCTCGGTTTCGCCATGATCGGCCCCAAGGACCGGGAGCGGGCGGAAAAGGCCATGATGGAAGAGCTGACCAAGGCCTGCACCGAGGGCTTCACCCAGGCCGAATTCGACGAGACCCGCAAGAACTGGCTCACCTCCCAGGAGAACCAGCGTCAGGATGATGCCTTCGTGGCCGGGTGGCTGAATTCCTCCCTGCACCTGGGCCGCCCCATCACCCACCCAGCGGAGGTGGAGGCCAAGGTCAAGGCCCTCACCTTGGCCCAGGTGAATGCCGCCATGAAGAAACACATCGATCCCGCCAAGACCCTTGTGGTGGTCGCAGGTGACTTCGCCAAGCACGCCCAGTAGGCCACTCTAAATCGTGACGCACACACCGGGCCATGGGATCCTGGGGTTTCTCCCTTCGGTCCCTGGCCCGGGGGCCTGTTGGAGTTGACGTGAACGCTGTGCGCACCCGATTCGCGGCCTGGTGCATCCAGGAACCCACGGGGGGGTCCCGGGTGCACAGCCTGGACATCCTGAGGGGCTTCATGGCCCTGGCAGTGGGTGTGCTGCATTTCAGCCAGTGGACAAACCTGGTTCCGGGCGCCACGCGCTTGAACAATGCCATTGCGATTTTCGGCGCCTACGGGGTGGAAGGTTTCTTCGTGGTGAGCGGGTTCTGTTTCTTCCACCTCTATGGAAACACCCAGTGGACCCCCACCAACGTGGGGCGATTCCATCTGAAGCGGTTCTTCCGCATCGCCCCTCTCTACTATGCCGCGGTGCTTGGCGGCACCTGCACGCT
>CAZPUI010000760.1:0-2873 GCA_964589695.1 uncultured Solibacteraceae bacterium
TTCATCACCACCCATGACCTGGCGGGGGTGGAAGGCATCGCCGACCGGGTGGGCACCACCTACCAGGGCCGCCTGGTGCTGGACGAAGCCATGGAATCCCTGAAGGCCCGCTTCCGCCGCCTCCAGGGTAGTACGGAGCTGAGCCTCGCGGCCCTGGGGGACCTGGCGCCCCTGGCCTTCCGCCAGAACGGCTACGGCACCGAGGCCACGGTCTCCCGCTTCAGCGAGGAGGCCTTCGCACCGCTGAGGAGCCTGGGCCTCCTCCTGGGCGAACCCGCAGTCCTGTCCCTGGAGGACCTCTTCATCACCCTGACCCACGATCCGGAGGTGCCGGCATGAACGTGCTCACCCTCGTCCGCCTTGAATTGCTGGAGCGCCGCATGGTGCTCATCGCCGCGGCCATCCTGGGCGTGCTGCTCCTGCTTTCGCCCCTCCTGCCCGGCATGCCCACCACCCAGATCAACGAGTTCCGGGCCTTCCTGGCGGCCACCATGGCCGCGGGCTTCACGGTGGCCATGGCCTTCATCCATGGGGCGGGACTCATGGCCCCGGACCTGAAGGAGCGGCGCCTGGGCTTCTACTTCGCCCGACCCCTGTCGGCCACGGCCCTCTGGGGGGGCAAGCTCCTGGGGGGCGTCCTGCTCCTGGCGGGCACCCTGCTCCTCACGGCCCTTCCAAGCGTCATCGTGGTGGGGGTGAAGGTGGAGGACATCCCTTCTGCCCTGAGTGGCTTCAGCTGGGCCCTGGGCTTGGGGCTGCTCCTCATGCTCGGGGCCCATGCCATGGCCGTGGCCCTCCGGGCCCGCAGCCCCTGGCTGATCCTGGATCTCCTGGGCCTGGGCGCCTTTGCCTGGCTCCTAGGGCAGTCCATGCTCCACCTGCGCACCGTGTGGCCCATGGAATACATGTTTGGGGGCGAGACGACCGTGGTGGCGATGATGGCCCTCCGGCCCGTCCTGCTCCTGGCCACCTGGGTCCAGGTGAGCCAGGGCCGCACGGATCTGAGGCGCAGCCACCGCAGCCTGTCCCTCACCCTGGCGGGGGGGCTGCTCCTCACGGGGCTGGGCACCCTGCTCAGCGCCCACCTGCAGACGCGCTACCGGCCCCAGGAGCTGGGGATGCCCAGTTCCGTGTTCCAGGTGGGCCAACGCGAGTGGCTTTTGCTCAACGTGATGCAGGTTCCCGGCCATCCCCAGCGGACCCTGACCATGCTATTCCACCCTCGCACGGGGAAGTCCCTGACCTTTCCAGGCTTGGGCGCCGACCTGTGCTGGACGCCGGATGGGCGGAGGGTCGCCTGGTTGAGTGTCGATCCCCGTCGCCTCCGGGGATTTCAAAGCGAGGTCGCCTGGGCGGACCTCACCGAAGTCCAACCCCGCATCCACCGTCCTGGAATCCCTGCCGATGGGAAGTGGTTCCAATCGATGGCGCTCTCCGAGGACGGTTCCCGGGTGGCCGTGCTGCAGGAGGGACGCATGGCGGTGTGCGAACTGGCCACGGGAATGCCCCTGGCCTCCATGCCCGTGACCCCCCGTTCGGATGGCTCCGCGCACTTCATGGGCATGGACAGGGTTCGTCTCTACCAGTCCAATGACCAAGGTGCGGGCAGCATTGACGAACTGGACCTGGGAACCCTCCGCGTGAAGCGACTGGGGACCTTTGAGGGACCGAAGTCGGGTGTGAGCGGTGGGCAACTCTCGCGGGATGCCACCCGTATCGTCCTGCGGGGCGCGAATTCCACGGGCATCGAGCTGCGGGATGGGGACACCGGTGCCCTGATCCGCCGGTTGAACGACGAAAAGGACAACACCCATAATCGGACCGCCTTCCTTCCCGACGGCTCCCTTGTGCTGGGGAGCGGCAAGGCGGCTCCTAGCCTGCACCACCTGGATCGAGATGGCGGGATCCTCCGGAAACTGGAACTGAAGGACAAGGCCTGGGAAGGCTTGGTGGACCCCTACGTTCGCATCCGAAGGGTGCTTTCCCCCACCCAGGTGCTCTGCAGTCTGAGCGGGAAGCGGATGAAGGTCCCGGGGTCGGGTTTCGACTACGAGGTCCACCGGTTCAGGGTCGATCTGCGCACGGGGGCCTGGGAGCCCTGGCCCAAGGAGCTGGTCCTGCGCCAGTGGGACTATGGCCTGGTGCGCCTTCCCAGGGGTCCGGGCGCCCCCTCCTACTTCAGTCGCGGCAGGGATCTGGTGGAAGTGCATCCCGAGGGGACCCAGCGGGTGGTGATGACCTTCCAGGAGGCGCGCCTTGGCGAGTCGTGATCGAACCCGTGGACATTCCATGAACCCAACGAAGGGAGGCAGGCCATGAGGGGCATCCTGCGTGTGGATCCCGCCGATGGGGCACCCATCTGGCGGCAGATCGAGGAGGGGGTGCGGCGGCTGGTGGCCTCCCGTTCCATTGCGGCGGGCACGGCGGTGCCTTCGGTGCGGGACCTGGCCAAGGAACTGTGCGTGAACCCGGCGACGGTGGCCAAGGCCTACCAGCGTTTGGTGGATGCGGGGCATCTCGTGGTGAAGCGGGTGGAAGGCACCTTCGTGGCCGATGCCCCGCCCACCCTGGGCACCCAGGACCGGGACCGACTCCTGGAGGAGGGCGCCCTGCGCTTCGCCACCCTGGCGGTGACAGCGGGGGCGGCCAAGCAGGAGGCCCAAGGGGCCCTGGACCAGGCGTGGAATGCCATTGCAGACCGGAAGGGAGGCCAGTCATGAACGCCGTGTCCCCCATCGAAGCCACGGGACTGACCGTCCGCTACGGCCGGACTCACGCCCTGGAGCAGGTGTCCCTGGCCGTGCCCGAGGGCTCCGTCACGGCCCTCCTGGGGCGCAATGGCGCAGGCAAGTCCTCCTTCGTCCGCTGCCTCC
>CAZPUI010000761.1:0-2872 GCA_964589695.1 uncultured Solibacteraceae bacterium
TCGGCCTGGGCCTCCACCGGGGCGGCCAGGGCCCCCAGGTGGGAGGGTCGGCCCCTGGTGGGGGGCCTTCTGGGGCCGGGGTGACCCGACGGCCACGGGATTTGACGGGTGGGGAAGTGGCGGGGCAGCTTCGGATTTCGGATTCGAACTCACCCGAACGACCGGCAGCCACATGCGATTGACCCACCGGGGCCACCCCAGCGTCACCTGACGATTCCCAGGCATGACCCTTTGAAAGTGGGCACCCTCGCCGGAATCCTGGAGGATGCTGCCGCCGCGCTGCAGACAAGTCGCGAGGAGCTCCTTCGGCAGTTGTTTGACTGACGTGCCTCCAGCCCTGAAGGCCGCGGAATCATGAGGAGGTCTTGCGAACCGTACATAGCGGCTGGAGGGCTGGTGACATTCCTGTGGTGAATCCCCCCGTCCTGCCACGCTCCGGTAACTTGTGGCCCTCGGCCTTGACGGCCCTTTGACGTCGCCCAAACCTCCCCGTATTCGATCTTTGGACCATGCCCTGAGGACCCGCCCCCTGGGTCTCGACGCGTGTCGGGTGAAGATCCTCCCTTCCACGCCTTCCTGGCGTCTCCACGGAACGCCCTGACCGGAGGTTTGCCATGTTCAATGCCCGCGCCATCCTTGGCGCCCTGCTCGCCGTGTACCTCACCGCGCTCCTCGGCGCCTGCGCCCGGCAGGCTCCGCCCCGATCAAACCCGCCGCAGACGGGCACGCAGGGTGTTCAGCGTGTCTACGAGCCCCGACCACCCCAGGAGTTGGGCCCCAGGCGCCGGGGTCAAAAGGAGGACGCCACCCTCTCACCCTATTTCTTCATTCCGGGGGGGGACGCGTCCCTGGACGCCCTGCCCTTGAAATCCACCCGGGCGGAGGTGCGCATCCTGGGGCTCTTGGCGGACGTCAAGGTGACCCAGGTCTACCGCAACGAGGGGCAGCGGCCCCTGGAAGCCACCTATGTGTTCCCCGGATCCACCCGGGCCGCGGTGCATGGAATGACGATGCGCATCGGCCCCCGGATCATCGAGGCCCAAATTCGAGAGAAGGCCCAGGCCCGGCAGGAGTACCAGCAGGCCCGGGCCGAAGGCCGCAGCGCCAGCCTGCTGGAGCAGGAACGCCCCAATGTCTTTCAGATGAGCGTGGCCAATCTCATGCCCAAGGACGAGATCCAGGTGGAGCTCTGCTACACAGAGCTCCTGGTGCCCACGGAAGGCATCTACGAATTCGTCTACCCCACCGTGGTGGGGCCGCGCTACGCCAAGGGGCGGGAGGCCTGGGCCGCCAATCCCACCACCCCGGCAGGGCAGGCGCCGCAAGACACCTTCGATTTGGACCTGAGCCTGGACGCCGGCATGCCCATCCCGCGGGTGGCCTGCCCCACGCACCCCACGGGGGTGGCCCGGGAGGGCGACAGGGTCTTCCTCAAGCTGCAGGACCCCCAAGGTGGCAACCGGGACTTCGTGCTGCGCTACCAGCTCACGGGAGAAGGGCTGCAGTCGGGTCTGCTCCGCTCCAAGGAATTCTTCCTGCTCATGCTCCAGCCCCCTGCCAAGGTCAGGTCGGCGGACATCCCCCCCAGGGAGTTCGTCTTCATCCTGGATGTCTCTGGGTCCATGCAAGGCTTTCCCCTGGAGACCACCAAGGCCCTCATGCGGGACCTGGTGAAGGGGCTGCGCGCTGGGGATCGCTTCAATGTCATGGCCTTCGAGGGGGGATCCGCGCTGTGGTCCGAGGAGGGCTCGCGGCCCGCCACGCCGGAGAACCTGGACCTGGCCCTGGCCTTCATTGAATCCCACCACGGGGGGGGAGGTACGGAGATGGAAGCGGCCTTGAAGCGGGCCCTGGCCCTGCCCCATCCTCCGGGGCTGGCCCGCAGTTTTGTGCTGGCCACGGATGGCTATGTCACGGCGGACAACCAGGTGCTGGATCTGGTGCGCCGCAGTTTGGGCAAGGCCAGTTTCTTCACCTTTGGCATTGGCAGTTCCGTGAACCGTCACCTCCTCGAAGGTCTGGCCCGGGCGGGAGCCGGGGAGGCCTTCGTGGTGCTGGATCCCAAGGAGGCCCCGGATCAGGCCAGACGTTTCCGGCGCTTCATCTCTGAGCCTGTGCTCACCCGGCTGAAACTGGCCTTTGAGGGGGTTGAGGCCTACGACCTCGAACCCCAGGCCCTCCCCGATGTCTTCGCCCAGCGGCCCCTGGTCTGCTTCGGGAAATGGCGGGGGAAGTCCGGGGGCTCGGTGGACATCACGGGTCAGGGCGCCCAGGGACGTTTCAAGCAGCGCTTCGACCTGCCCGAACCCTCGGATGCCCACGGCGCCCTGCGCTTCCTGTGGGCCCGGCAGCGCATCCAGACCCTTTCAGAGGATGGCCCTCGGCACAGGAAGGACATCACGGCCCTGGGCCTCCAGCATGGGCTCTTGACGGAATACACCTCCTTCGTGGCCGTGGATTCCCGGGTGCGCAACAAGGACGGCCAGGCCACCCCCGTGACCCAGCCCCTGCCCATGCCCCAGGGCGTCTCGAACTCCGCGGTGGGGATGGCGTGCGCTCCCATGGCCCTCCCCACGGTCGATCACAGCTTCGCGTATGCAGGGGCCTCCGCCGGTGCACCCGCGGCACAGGCCGTGGAGGTCTCCTCGGAGCCCATGAGGGTGCTGCGGCAAGTCCCGCCGGCCTATCCTCCCCTTGCCCGCTTGGCCAGGCTTCAGGGACGGGTGGACCTCAAGGTGTTGGTGGACACCCACGGGCGAGCTAGTCGGGTCGAGGTCCTCAGTGGGCCCCCTCAGCGGCAGTCCACTGCGGCCGCAAGTGTCGCCCAGTTGGTCTTCGCCAAACCGAAAGCCCCACACACCATGCGGGTGAG
>CAZPUI010000762.1:0-2866 GCA_964589695.1 uncultured Solibacteraceae bacterium
ACCACGGTGTAGCTTGCGTCCATGGCCGTGAGGAAGGGCTCCACGGGGGAGTCGGGCCGGGACAGGTCCTGCAGGAAAAGGGCGGTGTTGGGGTCCGTGCCCTGGCTGGCGCTGATGATCAGCCAGCGGCCATCCTCCGTGACCTGGGCGCCCAGGTACCACTCGGGTTGATCCTGGCGCTGATAGACGAGCCGATCCTCGGCCTGGGGCGTGCCCAGCCTGTGGAACCACAGCTGATGGTTCTGGTTGACGCCCGTGAGGGCGGCTTCCGCCTTGGGGGCATCGAAGCGGCAGTAGTAGAAGCCGCTGCCATCCTTCCGCCAGGCGGCCCCGCTGGCCTTGCTCCACCGGATTTCATCCGGAAGGTCCCTGCCCGTTTCGACATCCCGCACCCTCCAGGTCTGCCAATCCGAGCCTGCGTGGCTGAGGGCGTAGGCCAGGAGGCGGCCGTCCTCGGTGAGGCTGGATCCCGCCAGGGCCACGGTCCCGTCCTGACTCAGGCTGTTGGGGTCCAGGAGCACCCGACCCGTGGCCTTGGGATCCTCGGTGACGTACAGGATCGACTGGCTCAGGAGGCCAGGATTGTAGGAATAGAAGTAGCGCACGCCCTTCTTGAGGGGTGCGGTGTAGCGTTCGTAGTTCCAGAGCCGCTCCAGGCGCATTCGAAGGGCTTTCCGCTCCGGGATGTTGGCCAGGAAGGCCTGGGTCACGGCGTTCTGGGCCTTCACCCAGGCCTGGGTGTCCAGGCTCTGGTCATCCTCCAGCCAGCGGTAGGGGTCGGGGACATTGGTGCCGTGGTAGTGGTCCACCACATCCAGTTTGCGGGTGACGGGGTATTTGATCTGGGCCATGAGGGGGATTGCCGCGAGGAGGAGGAAGAGGGACATGCGCATGGGAGCTCCAAGGGCAGGGCCGTGGTGGACGAAGGGGCCCTCAGGGTCAGCTGATGTAGCCGTGAACCTGTTCCATCACCCGGTCCGGCAGTTTGTCCTTCACGAGGCGGTACGAGGCTTCCAGCACCACCGGCAGGGGGGTTTCCCCCTTCCAATGCCGGTGGAGCCCGTCCCCCCCGAGGGTCTCCATGAGCTTGCGGGTGCCAAGCACGGCCACCGCGAGGTCATCCAGGTAGCTCCGGTCGTGGGTGGGCTCATCGCAGATGTAGTCCAGGGTCGAGAAGATGTAGAACGCCAGGCTCCCGGCATAGTGCCGCGCGGTGGAGGGCAGGGTGGTGTCGAAGGCCAGTCGCGAGAAAAACCGGCTGAAATCCGCCACGTGATTAAGGGCAGCGTAGGCTTCGCTGTCGACCGTGGATTCCCGAGAGGCGAGGCTCTGGAGCAGGCAGGTGTGGCAGTTCTTGGCGTGGTCCACGGCGGCTCCGGTCAGGGTGGGGGGAAGACCGTCCATCATACGACTTCCCCGCAGGCAGACCTACCTGCGCAGGGTTCCGGTCAGGAACCCAACCCCAGGCGTCGAATCACCGTTGACGTCCCGCACGCGCCGAAAGATGGACGTTGGGCTTCCAGGTCAAACTCTGGACGAAGGGATAGGTGGGCACCCGGTGAAGGCTGGCGAGGTGCTCGATGTCCTGGTTCACCGCGCCCTCCGTGAGGGCCATGAGGTTCGGTTTGGCGATGGCATCGATGGCGGGTACCAGGTAGCCCGCCTTGACCACCAGGATGCGGGTCTTCAGGGGATCCAACCCCAGGCGCGCGAAATCGGCAAGCTCGTGGAAGGGGCGTCGCCGGGCCGTCAGCACCAGGGTGATGCCTTGGATTTCCACCACCGCCTGCCGCTCCGTGGGGGTGTCCGTGGCGAGCAGAAAACGAACCCTGGCCTCCACCTCCGCGGGGCGGCTGGCTTGGGGATCCAGGGTGGCGCCCACCTTCAGCCGAAGGGACTGGCCCACCCCTGCGGCGTAGCAGGCTTCGGTGGCGGGACGGTCCGCGATGCCTGCCACCAGGGCGCCCTGCACCTTCTGGCGGAGGAGTTCTTCCAGGGCATCGGCCCGGTCACCCACCCCTCCTCCCGTGGGATTGTCCCCCGCATCCGAGATGACCACCGGGGCCGTGGTCAGGCGCAGGGCGTGGGTCACGGTCTCGGCCAGGGGCGCCGCAGGCACCCCAAAGGCGAAGGCCTTCCTCGCGTCCCAGTAGGACTGGGCCAGCTTGGTGACCGTCTGACGCAGGGTGCCCATGTGGGTCCCGGTGACCACCGCCGCCGCGGTGGCTCGGGGCTCGTCGGCCCACACGTAGCCCACCAGCAGGGAGGCGTCCAGCACGCCCTTCTGGGCCGTGAGCCCTGGCAGCTGGGCATAGAGACGCTTGGCGGGTTCGAAAAGGGTACTGCTGCGCTCCCCGGGCATGAGGACGGGGATGGGGACCCACATCAAGGTGGGTCGAATGCGCCGATCGAGGCCATGGAGCAGCAGATCGCAGGCGCGGCGGAAGGTCTCCACCCGGTCGATGTGGGGGGCTGTGCGGAAGGCGGAGAGCCCATCCAGGGCATCGATCACCCGCTGACTCACATTCCCATGCAGATCATAGCTCGCGGTGATCAGGCAGTCCGGCCCCACCAGCGCCCGGGCTGAGGAGATCCAATCCCCTTCCGCATCGTGCATGCCCTCCACGAACATGGCGCCGTGCATCTGGAGGTAGAGGCCATCCAAGGGCAACAGGCCCCGGAGCCGATCCAGGAACTCCCCCTTGAGGGTTTCGTAGGCCCGCCGCGCCACCGGGGCACCGGGGAGGGCGCTGGCCACCAAGGTTGGATGGAAGGTCGAGGGGTAGGCCTTGAGGAAGGCGTAGGCGGGATGCTGGGCGAGTTCCTCCCCCCGCCGCACCGTGAACTCCTCGAGGCGGGTGAGGGT
>CAZPUI010000763.1:0-2862 GCA_964589695.1 uncultured Solibacteraceae bacterium
GGAGCCCCAGGCGGGCACGCTGCAACTGGCCCACTATGACCTGAACCTCAACCAGGCCGGGCTGGAGGTGCTCACGAGGTGGCGCATTCCACGGACCTTCCCCGCGGTGCTCACTCGGGATGATGGCAAGACCCGTCTCTACTACTTTGCGGGCGATTTCGTGGATGTGCCCAAGGTGCCCAGGGTGCACCGCCTGCGGGGCCTGCTGGGCGCCCAGTCCCTCCTGAGTCGGGAAGGACCGGTGACCAATGACCGCTTCTTCTGGCGGGCCTACGTGCCCATGATGGAGGCCATCCTCAAGGAAGCCTTGGCCAGACCTCAGCCGTCGCGTCTGGTCGATGAAACTGCAGCATCGGGCCCGGCATCAGGGGCCCCAGGAAAACGAGTTGAACCCCACCGTTAAAGGGTCTTGAGCAGCTCCAGTACCTGCTGGTCGTGGGTCTTGGTCTTCACATCATTGACGATGTGTCGGACCAGGCCCTGCTTGTCGATGATGAAGGTCCAGCGCTTGGCCATGGGAAGGGCCGGCATTTTCACGCCGTAGGCTTCGATGATTTTCTTGTCAGGATCCGCCAAGAGGCTGAAGGGCAGGTTGAACTTGGCGGCGAAGGCCGCATGGCTGGTCTGGTCGTCGGCGCTTACCCCGAGCACGACGGCACCCGAGGCCAGGATGGCCCCGTGGCCATCCCTCAGGGAACAGGCCTGGGCGGTGCAGCCTGGGGTATCGTCCTTCGGATAGAAGTAGAGGACCACGGCCTGCTTGCCTTTGAAGTCCGCCAACCGGACCACCTTGCCGGACTGATCCTTGGCTTCGAAGCCAGGTGCAGGCATGCCTGGCTTGAGGTCTGGGGCGGCCACCAGTCCAGTGGCCATGAGGAGCGAGAGCATGGGGCGAAGGGACATGGTGGACCTCCAGGCGCGGGTTCCGCGTCAGGGCCTTGGATGCCAGTGGCAGGGGGGTGTTTGTACTGTCACGCTGGAGGCCCCTTGCCCCCAGGACCCGCGATGACCTCCTCCGAGCCAGCGAATCCGAGCCCCCAGCGAAGGTCGTGGCGGCGGTGGGGATGGCTCGCGGCACTGCTCCTGGTTCTGGGGGGAGGATGGGGTCTGTGGCAGTGGCGAAAGCAGGCGAAGGGTCCGATCCGGATCCTCCTCCTGCCCCCGCTGGCCCATGGAGGGCTCCAGGGTGAGGAGGCCTTGATCCTGGGTGCCTATTTTCGGCACTATCTGGACCACCTTGGCGGATATGCCGTGACGCCGGGCTCGGTCCTGGTGTCCCAGGGCGCCCTTAACCGCAAAGGTGGACCTGTTCATGTGCTGCAACTGTCCGTGCGCCGGAAAGGGGTCCTGCTGGACCTGGGGTGTCGGCACACCCTGTCGGCCGCAGGCCGCTTCGAGGATCCGCCGGAGGAACCCCGCTTCACCGGCCTCAGGGCCCCGGCCGAGGCCTTTCATGCCTGCTTTCGACAACTGGGCCTGCCTCATTCCTCGGGCCCCATCCCCTACCTCCTGCCTCGCCAACCGGAGGCCTTCTGGGGACTGGTGGAGGCCCATGCCCAGGCCCAGGCCCAGGCCCAGGGGGTCACCGAGGAGCTTCTGGCCAAGGTCCGAGCCTTGAGTGCGGCGGAACCGGGTTGCATCCAGGCCAAGGTGGTCCTGGGGCGCCTGCACATGGAGCGGGCCTACGCCCACAAAGACCGGGCGGGCCAGGACGCTACCGCGGCTTTGGGGGTGCTGGAATCCCTCGTTCCCGAAGGACTCCAGCACCCGGAAGTGGTGGCCAATCTCGCGGGACTGCATGTGGAAATGGGAGACCCTCTCAAGGGCCTGAACCTTGTCCACCGCGCCCTCCGCCAGCGCCCCGACAGCCCCAGGGTCCTCACGGCGGCCAACTACCTCCTGCGTACCGCAGGGCTGCTGGAGCCAGCCCTCCTGGCCTCGGCACGGGCAGCCAAGGTCAGCGCCTTGGAGGACTTTGGCATTCCCGGCGACATGGCCCTCCTCTGGAGCGGTCGCCTCGAGGCCTACGACAAGTCACTGAAGGAGTCCCTGTGGAATGCCCGGTCCACCCTCGCCGGCTTCCTGGAGGGTCACCTGAGCCTGCTGCGGGGGCGTCGACTGAAGGCGGAAGCGCAGTTCGAAGCCAGCCGTCGTTTGGAGAAGGGGGCGGAGTTTTATCCCGAAATCCATCATCTGGTGGACATCTTCCTGGCCGTGCTCCGGAACCAGCCGGGGGAGGCCATCCGCAGGTTGGAGACCCTGGAAGCTTTGCGACGGGCATCGCACCTGCCCGGACCCGAGGTGACCCTCCACATGGCGGAGGCCTACGCCCTTCTGGGTCAGGTGGAGCGGGCCATGGACCTGGTCCAAGCCTCCTTGGCCGAGGGCCTGGCCTGTGGGGAGTGGTATCAGCGCAATGAACTGCTGGGGCCTGTACGGAAGTCGCCCCGCTGGCCGGCCTTCCTCCAAAAGGTGGCCGAGCGGCAGCGGCTGGCGGAACTGCAACTGCCCCTGGCCTCGTGGCAGTTCCTGGAGGACTGAGTAGGGGCCGTTCCGGGATAACAACTGCTGTGCCTCGTCATCCCGGAAAGGCCCCTTGTGTCGCCATGGCACCCACGAGGCAACGTTATTTCGCGGCAGCGAGTTACCCCTGGACCCCAGCAATCTCGCTGAACACGGGGTGGCTGAGGTAGCGCTCGCCGGTGTCGCAGAGGACGGCCACCACGGTCTTCCCAGCCCCCAGTTCCTTGGCCACCTTCAGCGCGGCCCATACGATGGCGCCGGTGCTGATGCCGGTGAGGAGGCCCTCCTCCCGGGCCAGGCGACGGGCCACGGCCAGGGCGTCCTCGTAGGCCGCGTCCT
>CAZPUI010000764.1:0-2860 GCA_964589695.1 uncultured Solibacteraceae bacterium
GACCAGGGCCGGGATCCGAGGCGGTGGCCCGATGCCCCGGCGGATGCAGCCTTTACCTTGCTCTCCCTGGTGCGGGCCGGTGAGTCCGTGGCGGGCATGCTGGATTCCAGCGCCGACAAAGTGCTTTCGGGCCAGTGGCCTGGAGACCATGTGCTGGCCCTGGTGGCGCTGGCGGCGGTGGAGGCCAAGCACGGCAAGGCCGGTCCCCTGCTGGATCGGCTGGAAAGGGCGGCCAAACGCCAGGGTTCCCTGGTGCATTGGGCGGGCCTTCGGGACACCTGGGAAACCTATGCGGGGGGGGAGGTGGTGCCCACGGTCTATGCCCTCCAGGCCCTCGTGCAGGCGCGGCCCCAATCGCCCCTGGTGGCCAGTGGGGAGGCCTTCCTGAGTAGTCAGTACCGGGGCCAGGGTTGGCAGTCCACCTGGACCACCAGTCAGGTACTGGAGCTGGTGCCCCTGCTGGCCAAGGCCCGGCCCCTCAGCTGGGAGGGCACGCCCCTCAAGGCCTGGGTGGAAGGGGGACCCAGCTGGGACTTCAGCGTCCTTAAGCGCAACCCCTACCAGCGCTGGACGGTCTTCAAGGACCGCCCTGGGGTGCACACCATGGCCCAGGCCCAGAAGGTCACCCTTAGGGCCAAGGGGCGGGGGCTGCTGGTCTGGACCTACGCCTACCAGGTGCCCGGGGCAGCCACGCCCCCGGAGAGCGCTTCCGCGAATTCGGGCCTACGGCTGGAACTCCACCGAGGGCTCTGGGCCCTGCGGACCCCCCAGCAGACCGGTGATCCCGCCAGGGGTTGGGTGCGCCAGACCTTCACCCGGAACTTCAAGGTGGGGGACGAGGCCTGGATGGAGCTGACGCTCAAGACTTCCCAGTACAGCCAGTACGCGGTGCTCGAGGTCCCCATCCCTGCGGGCCTGGAGCCCACGGTGAAACTGGAGGGCTTTGTGCTGGAGGGCCGACCCTTCTCGGACGGGGAGGCCACGGACAACTGGTCCAAGCCCCGGGTGGAGGTCCATCCCGACAAGGTGGTGTTCCTCTTTACCTCGCTGAGCGACTGGCAGGAGACCAAGGCCAGGATCCTCCTCCGGGCGGGCATGGCGGGGTCGTACACCCTGAGGCCCGCCAAGCTCAGCCTCATGTCCAACGAGGGCCAGTGGGTCACCTCCACGGGCCAATCCCTGCAGATCCAGGAAGGGGGTGTGCGATGAGGTTGATCTCCCTGGTCCTGCTGCTGGCCTCCCTGCTGGGGGCCCAGGCGCCCCAGAACCCCAAACCCACGGCCTTCCGCCCCAAGCCTCAAGGGTGGAAGCTGGAGGTGCAGGGGCTTTCCGGGGGCTGGCACCTGGAGCCCAAGCTCACCTGCCGGGTGAAAGTTTCGGACCCCGAGGATCCTTCACCACCCCAGGAGCAAGAGACGGCCGAGGAGGGGCCGGAATTCAACGACTACAGCGATGAGTACGAAGAGGCCCGGCCCGTTCCCCAGGCGGCGCCCGTCAAGGACTGGCGGATCCGGAGGCTGGTCTACTGGTTCAATGGGATCAAGCAAGAACTGACGATCCAGGTGGGCTACACCACGCGTTTGTATCTGGATTCGGCCAACGGAGAGAACCGTCTGGAGCTGTGGCAGCCGGACAGCAACAAGCGCCTGGTGCGCACGTGGTGGGTGGGAACCAGTCGGCTCAGGCTCCAGGTGCGCCTCTTCGAGCTGAACCCCCAGGGGGAGGAGAGCCGCAGCTGGTTCAGCGGCCTTCAGATCGTGGAGCCCGACCACACCGAAAGCATCGGCTGGGAACCCACCCCCAGCGGGGGCCGCAACCACGGGAACCGCTACGAGCACAGCACCCCCCTTCCCGGAACCTATACCGTCCGCTGGTTTGATCCCAATTCAGGGGTGGAGGGCTACGAATGGGGTGGGGGCCATGGCGGGGGAGACAAGCGGCCCCGGAAGATCGTGGCGGAGATCACCTTGGACGGGGGTACGGAGTTCGAGCGCCGCTGGCGCTTCGAACGCTTCGTCATGCCCGGCACCCGGCGCATCACCTTGGGGAGTTTTGATGTCGAGGATTAGGACCCTTAGTCTGCTCCTCCTGTCCTGGGTGGCGCTCGGTGCCCAGGACATGAGCGCGTTCATGCCCAAATCAGGGCCCGTGGCTCCGGCCCTGGAGCCGGGGGAAGGTCTGGCCATCGCCTCGGAGGATGGACGCGTGGTGGTGTATGGCGAGGCCAAGAAGGTGGCGCCCATGGGCAGCCTGGCCAAGTTGGTCTGGCTCCGCATGAATGGGGACGACTGGGGGGCTGCGGATGTGCGCTTCCGCTGCACGGGGGAGTGGAATGGGTTCACCTGCTGGCACCGCAAGGGCCATGGGAATGTGGACCTGGCCAAGGCCCTGGAGGACAGTTGCAACCTGGCCTTCCTGGGGTGGGCCGCCGCCAGCACGATGCAATCCAAGGCGGAATTCGGAGACGACCTCACCCGGGCCCGCCTGGAGGACGTGTTCGGGCCTTTCATGGGCAACCGGGTGCGCCGGGGTGAGCCCCTGCCGCCCTTCGGACCCGCCTGGATCGGGGATGGGGAGCTGTTCCAGACCTCCCCCGAGGCCTTTGCCCGCTGGCTGGTGGATCCTGCCCAGGAGCGGACCATGTCCCAGGTGCGGCGCCTGCTGCTGCCCTTCTACAAGCAGAACCCAGGCACACCCCAGTGGTGGATGAAGACCGGTACGGCGCCCGTTCCCGGCCAACCCGGGGTCACCGCCGCGTGGGTGGCGGGTTCCGATGGGGGAAGGGCGGCCGTGCTCTACCTGCCCCGGGGCCGGGGGAAGGCGGAGGCGAGGCGACGGCCTTCCGTGATGGGGGTGTTCA
>CAZPUI010000765.1:0-2859 GCA_964589695.1 uncultured Solibacteraceae bacterium
CTTCTCCAGGTGCTTCACCAGCGTGGCGAGATGGGCCTCGGGATTCGCCACCGGGGCAGCCTTCGCGGGCTTGGCCACGGTCAACAGGGACTTGGTGGCCGTGACCCAGGCTTCCTCGAGCTTGGCAAAGACATCCGCGCCCATCATGCCCCAGCCCCCCTCGTGCTGCTGGAAGAAGACGAGCATGAGCTTGCCCGGCGCCAGCCCCACCACCACCGCCGCGGTATCCCCCAAGGTATGGACCTCGTCAAGCCGAGCCCCCAGGTACTGGGCCCTGGTGGGCTCGGGGGCTGGGGGCATGCCCTCCTTGGGAAGGCGCCCGCGCCGCGAAGGATGGAAGAGGGGGCCAGGATCCTTGGTCCCTTCGGCCATCGCGCGGAGGATGCCCGCACAGGCGCCCTCCGGCGAGGTGAGGTCCAGGGTGGCGGGGACTTCCGACAGGGGACGCTGAAGGTTACGAAGGGTGGGTGCCTCATCGGCGGCACAGAGCACGAGGGCGGGAAGGAGGAACCAGGCACGCATGGGAACCCTTGGGCAGCACAGGACCGACCGCCCGGCGGGCGGTTCCACGGCCTGTCACGGGAGGCTAAGAGCGGTGATCCACGGCGAGGGTTAACAGCGCGACCACCCAAAGTTTTTCCGCAGCCTGTTAACCTTCCGGGCCCTCCCACACTCCTGTCCTCCGTGCCCGATCTGCCACCCGGAGTTCCCATGTGCCTCCTGCTCACCGCCCCCAGCCTCACCATCAATCTGGAAAAGGTCCTCCTGGTCCTCGGCTTCTGGGGGGCCCTCCTCCTGATCCTCGGGCAGCTCTTCCGCTACCTCCGAACCCGTGCCGAGGTCCTGAAGGCCCTGGCGGAGAGCCGCAACCGGCTGCTGGCCATGGTCACCTCCCTGGACCAGCTGGTGGACTTGGCCCGCACGGAGGAGGGACGGCGCCTCCTGGAACCCCCGGCCCTCCCTTCCCATGCCCCCCATGGCCTGCGGATGGTCCAGGGTGGCATCGCCCTGGTGGTCTTTTCCCTGGGGCTCTGGGTCACCAGCGGCTTCCGGTCGCCCGCCACCACCCTCAGCCCCGCCCTGGCGGGCCTGGGGCTCATCGTGGGGGGCTATGCAGGCCGCTACCTTCGCGCCCGCTGGCTAAGGTCGGACGCCCGCTGAACCCATGGACCCAGAAGGCTTCGACGCCCTCTTCGAGGCCACCCGCAGACCCCTGCGGGCCTACCTCGCGCGCGTCTCGGGAGATCCCAGCCTGGCGGAGGACCTCCTGCAGGAAGCCTACCTCCGGATCCTGTCCCATCCCCCAAAGGAATCCGACCCCAGGGCCCAACGGGCCTATGTCCTCACCACGGCCTCCCGCCTCCTTCAGGCCCACTGGCGCCGCGCACGGCCCATCCCATGGCTGCCCTGGAAGGACCCGGGGGACGAGGATCCGCTGGAGACCCTGCCCTGCCCCACCCCCAGCCCGGACCGGGTGGTCCAGGGGCGCCAAGCCGTGCGCCTGGGCTGGGCGAACCTCACGCCCCGCCAGCGCAGTCTCCTGTGGCTGGCCTACGTGGAGGGTCTGGATCACCACGAACTGGCGGTCGCCCTGGGCCTTCGCCCCGGCAGCGTGAAGGTGCTGCTGCATCGGGCCCGGAACCGTATGGCCGCCAACCTCGCATCCCTTGGCCTGGAGGAACTCCCATGAACCCACGCCCCGACCCCGTTCCCGACCTCCTCCGGGACTGGGCCCAGTCCGAAGACGAGGATCCCCCCACCCCCCTCACGGGGGTCATGCTGCGCACCAAGCACCTCCTGGCCCAGGCGGACCGGGCACGCGCCCAGGCCCGGAGGCTGCAGGCCGCCCTGGTCCTTGTGCCCTTGGCGCTCATGGGCGTCCTGACCCTGCCCCATGTCTCCCCGGAGCGGACCCTGGCCTTCCTCCTGGCCCTGACCCCCTCCACCGCCCTGTCCCTGGTGGGGACCCTGGGCCTGGCCACCTACGCACTGGCCACCTGGGTGACGGAGTGAACGCCGCCTGGGACGGCCCTGCACCCCAGGTCCGCCGACGAAGGCTGCCCTGGGTGGTACCCATCCTGATCGGCCTGGTGGTGTTCATTCTGGTGGTGGCCCAGGCCGTCGGCCGCCGTCACCTCGAGGTCCAGGCCCGGGCCCTGCTCGCCCAGCTGGCCACCGATGCCGGGGCACGATCCCTGTACCGAAGCGAACCGAGCCTGGCCATCGGCTACGGTTCAGAGGAGGCCTTCGTGACCCACGTGGCCGCCTGGCGCCCCCGGCTCGGGCCGGTTCCGTTCCGAGGTGAATCCCACGCCAAGGCCCTGCCCTTCACTGGAAACCTGGAGATCCGGGGCAGTGGGGGGGCATGGCTCGGGGTGTACGCCCGCCAGGCGCCCTTCCCACGCCTGCATGGTCTGGCCCTGGGTGAGAGCCCGGCGGACGTCCGCAGGGCCTGCTTCAACCAGTATTCCAAGCGCTTTCTGGGGAAGGAGGTGGAGAAGGGATGGGCCACCGCCCGCGCCCTGGCGGACCGCCACCCCGACCTGAACCCCGGGGACCGCGCCTTCCTGAGAGAACTGCCAGGTTCGGTGGCGCACCTCCAGCCCTCGGCCTTCCAACTGGAGTGGGTGGACGGAACCACGCTTTTCAGCCTTCCCCTGACGGAGGGTCGGACCCTCTGCCTGCAGTGGAAGGACCAGGCCACCCCGGAACCCAGGATCCTGTATGGCGCCGGATTGTTGTCATTCCCCGATTCCCCGCGTAGGCTTTCAGGCCAGGAGCCAAGGCTGACCATGACCCCAGACCCCATCAACGCGACCAAAGTGGCCCTGGTGGTGGACGACGAGGCCATGATGCTCC
>CAZPUI010000766.1:0-2857 GCA_964589695.1 uncultured Solibacteraceae bacterium
GCTGGCGCCTGCATAATATTGGGAATGGACCCCGTCAGCCGCTGGAAGGTGGGTACAGGGCTGGAGGCTCGAATGCTTCCCAGCTTGTAGGCCCCAAGGAGCACGGCCACACCGCCCGCGATCCCGAGCATCCTGCGGGTCCAGCGCTGGGCGAGGGAGGGGAGTATCGGGGAATGCCCCCCCACGCGGGAGGCGGCACTGAAGTCCACACCCTCCAGGTCGAAGGCCAGGTCCTGGGCGGTCTGGAAGCGTGCCAGCGGATCCTTCTTCAGGCAGCGCATCACGATGCGCTCCAGCTGCTCGGGTATCTGGACACGGGACGGGAAATCCCGGGGCTCCTCCTTGAGGATGGCGTGCATGGTCTCCACGGCACTCTCCCCCGTGAAGGGGCGCTGGGCGGTGAGCATCTCCCAGAGGATCACCCCCAGGCTGAACACATCGGACCGGGGATCCACGGGCCGGGCCCGGACCTGCTCCGGAGACATGTAGCCGATGGTTCCCACCACCGCCCCCAGGTGCGTGGCCATGGGCGTGGTGGCGTCGTCCACCGTCAGGTCCGAATCCAGGTGGATGGGGGTCTGGAGCTTGGCCAGGCCGAAGTCCAGGATCTTCACCCGATCATCCCGGGTGATGAAGATGTTCTCGGGCTTGAGGTCCCGGTGGATGATGCCTCGGCCATGGGCGGCGGCCAGTCCATTGGCGATACCAACGGCCAGCTCCACGGCCTTCCGGGGTCCCAAGGGCCGACCCGCCATGAACTCCCGCAGGGTCTGCCCCTCCAGGAGCTCCATCACCAGGTAGGGCGTGCCGTCCTGGAGGCCGGTGTCAAAGACCTGGAGCAGGTTGGGGTGGTTGAGCCCCGCGATGGTCCGGGCCTCCAGTTCGAAGCGCCGCAGGCGGTCCGGATCCTGGGCGAAGGAGGGCAGGAGCACCTTCACCGCCACTTCCCGCCCCAAGCGGCGGTCCCGGGCGCGAAAGACCTCCCCCATGCCCCCGGCCCCCACGCGGTCCTGGATTTCATAGGGCCCGAGGCTGGAAAAGGCCTGAGTCATGGTTCCCGCCAGGGGTCCAGGATGACAAACACGGGATCGTATTGGGCTGCTGGGACTTTGGGCCCCTTGCGCACCGCCACTGCACCGATCCCAAGCCCCTTGAGGAAGGCCTCCAGCACCTGGACCCGGGCCGCCTCCAAAGCCTCCGTGGCCTCGGTGGATTCCGGAAGTTCCAGGCTCCAGCTCCCCGGCCCCCAGGCCTTCACCCACTGGCTCAACTTCGCTTCCCCCGCGGGACTCAGGGTGGCGTCCTGGCGCAAGAAGTAGATGGGCTCCCGGCGGATCTGGAAGGGCCCCTCCCGGGTGCGCTCCACCCGCCGAGGTTCCAGATCCGCCAAGTCCGGTCCGGCCTCGGGGGCCCTGCCGGGAAGGGCGGGCATGGCTCGCACCTCGAGCTTCACCAGAAGGTCCCCGATCATGGGGAAGGTATCCCCCGGCACCACCCACCGGGCCAGGACCTGGTTCCCACGGAGCTCCACCACCCGCAGCTTGCCCAGGTCCCGAACCTCTCCCTCCCGGAGGATGCGCAGCTGATCCCCCACCCGGAGGTCATCCTGGCCGTCGCCCAGGACCCGGTAGAGTCGGGATCCAGGCTCGAAGGGCGGCAGACCCGCACGCTCCACCGAAGCGATCTGCAGGGGCGGCGGCCCCGCACAGGAGACCGCCAGCAAGGCAAGGATGGGCACCCAGGTCCGCATGGAGGTCATATCGGTGGAATGGGACCAACGTTGAATCCCTGGGTTCTGTCATCCCTGGACCCAGGGATCGAGGTCCAGGGTGCGCAGCAGATCCCCCAGCAGGAAGAGAGACCCAGTCACCAGCCGGGGTTCGGCGCAAGGGGTACGGAGTCGGGCCGCGGCCTGGGGGATGCTGATGACATCGGGATCATCCCCCCACACCGCCCGCAGGTCCCGGGGCTGGGCATAGCGCTCGTTGGTGCCCACCACCAGGGTGAGGCTCCGGGGTTCCATGGTGCGCAGGGCCTGGGCCACACCCACCATATCCTTGTCCCCCATGGCCCCGAAGATCAGGTGGGGCCGCAGGCCGCAGGTCCGGGCGTGGTCCGCCAGGGCCCAGGCCCCATCGGGATTGTGGGCCCCATCCATCCAGACCTCCATGAGTCCGGGCACCTTCCAGAGTCGCCCGGGCCAGCGGGTCACCGCAAACCCGCGCCGGATGCCCTCCAGATCCACCGGAAAGCCCAGGTGGTGAAGCCGCTGGAGGGCCTCCAGGGCCGTGGCGGCATTGTCGGCCTGGTGGCGCCCCCCCAGGCCCAGGTGCAGGCCTTCCATGCGGCCATGGTCCCAGGCAGCCTCTTCCAGGGGGAGGCGGGGGGCCGGAAAGAGTTCGGGACGGCACTCCAGCAGGGGCCAGGCCCAGGCAGGATCCACGGAGGGGCCCAGCACCAGGGGCCTTCCCTGGCGGGCGGTGCAGAGCTTCTCGCGGGCGATGGCCTCCCGGGTGGGCCCCAGGTACTGCTGATGGTCCAACCCTACGTGGGTGAGCACCGTCACCACGGGGTCCAGGGCATTGGTGCTGTCCCAGCGCCCCCCCATGCCCACCTCCACCAGGGCCACTTCCACGCCGGTCATGCGAAAGGCCAGCAGCGCCGCGGTGATCATGAGTTCGAAATAAGTAGCCTGAAGCCCCAGGGCGGTCTCCACCTCCAGGGCTTCCCCCATCAGCAGGTCCAGGGCCCCGCTGCCGATGGGGGCCCCATCCACCCAGATCCGTTCCCGGGGATGCAGCAGGTGGGGGCTGGTGGTCCACCCCACCCGCAGCCCGCAGGCCCGGAGGGCGTGGGC
>CAZPUI010000767.1:0-2856 GCA_964589695.1 uncultured Solibacteraceae bacterium
ACCCAGCCCGTGTCGGCGGTGCACCAGTAGACATCGTCCTCCCGCAGCCCCAGGACCTCCCGCGTGGTGGCGTGCTGGCTGAGGACACTGCCATGGCGGTGCAGGACCCCCTTGGGTTTCCCGGTGGAACCCGAGGTGTAGTGGAGCACCGAAGGGCAGTCATAGGCGGTCAGGGGCGCCTCGAAGCGATCTGGGGCTCGGTCCATCAGGGTGCGCAGGTCCTGGATGCCCTCGCCTGGAACACCCTCCCCGTCCACCACCAGGATGTGCTTCAGGGCAGGCACCCGGTCCCGAATGGCCAGCACCTTCCCCAGAAGCTGCTTCCGGGTGACGAGGACCCGGGCCCCCGAATCCCCCAGCCGGTCCAGCAGGCCCTCCTCCCCGAAGTGGGGAAAGATGACCCCGCAGACGCACTGGGCCTTGAGGCTGCCCAGGAAGGCAAAGAACTGCACGGGAGCCTTGGGGAGGAAGAGGAAGACGCCGTCCCCGGGCGCCACCTTCAGGGTCTGAAGCACATGGGCGAAACGGTTGGACTGGGCTTCCAGGTCCCCGAAGGTGAAATCCCGTCGCACGCCATTGCCTTCGATCCACCGCAGGGCCACCCGGGACCCGAGCCCCCGATCGCACACCTGCCGCGTGCAGATGTGACCGATGTTGTGCTGTCCCTGTTCGATCAAGCCCATGCATCACTCCCTGAACGTGCCCGTGGGTTCATTGAAACATCGAGGCCGATCCTGGGGCACCTTCTGGGATGGGCTCGTGCCAGACTTGTGCCATGAAATCGCGTACCCGCCGCACCCTTGTGGACGCCCTGCTCTGGCTCGCCTTTGCAGTGATGGTGGGATTCTGCTTCACCAAGGTCTTCATGGCGCAGTTGTCGGTCACCGGCTACTGGCAGGCCCCCCGCATCACCCGCACGATGGTCACGCGGGTGGTCAAGGACCCGGAGAACCACTTCACCCATACGGTGATCTCCCTGGTGCCCGGCGAGAAGGAGCAGGTTTTCCGCATGCTCCAGACGGAGCTGGCGGACGTGGTGCCGGGCCAACGGCTCTGGCTCATCGCCAATCGCTTTGTGGCCACCAACGAACCTGCCCGCTACCGTCTCTCCGCCCTGCGCCTTCTGAGCCAGTTCCCCGAACCCATCGCCCTGCTGCTGGGTCTCTGGGCCTGGCGACGCTTCCGCAGGCGCCTGGGCCAGGCTCCGGACCAGGACGAGGACGCCACCAAGGTCCGGGTCCGCCTGGTGGATCCTTCGCCAGAGGAGTGGGGACGGCGCAGAAGGATGAAGGCCGAGGGATCCGAGCCTAATTCTGGTTCTGCACCCTGAGTCACCCTCCCCAGGGGCTGTTCTTGCTCGCCAACACCTGCTCGCGTTTCAGCTCAGCCCCGTGATATTGCCATGCTCATCGATATCGATGTGCTCCGCGCTGGGCACCTTGGGCAGGCCTGGCATGGTCACGATATCCCCGGTGTGCACCACCACGAACCCGGCCCCGGCGCTCACCAGGACATCGCGGATCGGCACATCGAAGTGCTTGGGCCGACCCCGGAGCAGGGGGTCGGTGCTGAAGGAATACTGGGTCTTGGCAATGCACACCGGCAGATGTCCATAGCCCAGTTCCTCGAGCTGCTTGAACTTCTTGCGCACCTTCAAGTCCGCCATGATGTCCTGGGCCCCATAGATGCGCTGGGCCACGAGCCGCACCTTCTCCCACAGCGATTGGTCGTCGTCGTAGGTGAACTGCAGCTGGGGACCATGCCCCTCCGTGAGGCGAAGCACCTCCTTGGCCAGCGCCTCGGCGCCCCTTCCACCCTCGGCAAAATGCGTGGCCCGAATGGCCTTCACGTGTTGCAGGCCGCAGCAGCGCTCGATCACCTGGCATTCCGCCTCGCTGTCCGTCTCGAAGGCATTGATGGCCACCACCACCGGAAGGCCCCATCCCTTGATGTTCTCCAGATGCTTCACCAGGTTGGGCATCCCCTTCTCCACCGCGGCAGGGTTGGGTGTCTTCAGGTCCTCCTTGGCCACCCCCCCGTGCATCTTGAGCGCGCGAACCGTGGCGACAATGACCACTACATCGGGACTCAGGTCCGCCTGGCGACACTTGATGTCAATGAATTTCTCGGCTCCAAGGTCCGCGCCGAAGCCCGCCTCCGTTACGGTGAACTCCGCAAGGCTCAGGGCCAGGCGCGTGGCCACAAGGCTGTTGCAGCCGTGGGCGATGTTGGCGAAGGGTCCTCCGTGCACGAAGGCGGGCGTGTGCTCCAGCGTCTGCACCAGGTTGGGCTTGATGGCGTCCTTGAGCAGGGCCGCCATGGCGCCATGCACCTTGAGCTGCGCGGCCGTTATGGGCTGCTTTTCCCGGGTGTAGGCGACGATGACCTTGCCCAGGCGCTCCTTGAGCTCCACCAGACTCTCGGAGAGGCAGAGGATGGCCATGACCTCGGAGGCCACGGTGATGTCGTACCCATCCTCCCGGGGACGCCCGTTGGAGGTTCCGCCGAGCCCCACGATGATCTGGCGCAGGGCGCGGTCGTTCATGTCCACCACGCGCTTCCACAGGATCCTCGTGGGATCGATGTCCAGGGCGTTGCCATGGTGGACATGATTATCGATGGCCGCACTCAGCAGATTGTGGGCCACCCCCACCGCGTGGAAGTCGCCCGTGAAGTGCAAGTTGATGTCCTCCATGGGCACCACCTGGCTGTACCCACCCCCCGCGGCTCCGCCCTTGATGCCGAAGCAGGGCCCCAGGGAGGGCTCGCGAATGCACACGGCCGCCTTCTTCCCGAGCCGCGCCAGGGCATCCGCCACGCCGATGGTGGTGGTGGTCTTGCCCTCGCCCGCCGCCG
>CAZPUI010000768.1:0-2854 GCA_964589695.1 uncultured Solibacteraceae bacterium
GGGGGGGACCGCCCGGCCGGGAAGCGGCCTCTACGTCCCCCCCCGTGGCGCCCGGGCCCAGCCCGGACACCACGCCTGCGGTGAAGGTGCGGGTGGAGGCCAGGGCCTACGCCATCGGGGACTGGATCCCCATCCACCTGGACCTGGTGCACCCCAAGGGCACCCAGGTCACCCTGTCCCCCCCCGAGGACCTCAAGGGCTTCCAGATCCTGCAGCCCCTGCGGCTTCAGAAACAGGATGACACCCACAGCGTGGGCACCGTGGTGGTGGCGCGGTACGAGGGAGGCGAGGCCACCCTGCCGCCCCTGACGGTGGCGTTCACCCTGCCCGGGGAGGCGACGCCCAAGGCGTTCCAGACCGAGCCACTGTCCTTCACCATCGCGGCCTCGGCGGTGGAGGCCTCCCAGGACATCAAGGACCTCAAGCCACCCCTGGCGGTGCCCTGGACCTGGAAGGAGATCCTGGCCTATGCCTTGGCGGGCTTGGCCGTGGGGGCGGCCCTCTACGGGGCGTACCGCCTTTGGCGGCGGACCCGGAGCCACACCCCGGAAGGTCCCTCCCAGGCCCCGCCCCGCCCCGCCCACGAGGTGGCCCTGGAGGCCCTGGCGGAGCTCCAGGCCCGGAAGCTCTGGCAGCAGGGACAGGTGAAGGCGCACCATTCCGAGGCCACGGAGATCCTGCGGCGCTACTTCGAGGCCCGCTTCGCCATCCTGGCCCTGGAGCAGACCACGGACGAAATCCTGGCGGCCCTGGGCCAGCGTGAGGACACGGCCGCCATCCTGGACCGCACCGCCCGCATCCTGCGCCTGGCGGACCTGGTGAAGTTCGCCAAGTACCAACCCATCCCTTCGGAGCATGAGGCCGCGGTGGATGTGGCCCGGGAGATCGTGATGGCCACCACGGGGGAGGGGCGGACATGAGGTTGCCCACCTTCCATTTCGCCCATCCAGGCTTCCTCTACCTGCTGCTGCTCCTTCCGCTGCTCGTGGCCTGGTACCTCCGCAAGGGGCGCCATGGGGAGACCCCCCTGCGGTACTCCACCCTCCTGCCCTTCCAGTCCCTGGGTCCCACCCTCAAGGAGAGGCTGCGCCCCCTCACCTTCCTCCTGCGCCTGATGGCCATCGCCCTGGTGGTCCTGGCCCTGGCCCGCCCCCGCACCACCGCCCACGGGGAGAACATCCACACCGAGGGCATCGATATCGTGCTGCTCCTGGATATCTCGGGCAGCATGCTGGCAGAGGACTTCCGGCCCAACCGCCTGGAGGCGGCCAAGCAGGTGGCCCAGGACTTCATCGATGGGCGGCGCAATGACCGCATGGGCCTGGTGATCTTCTCGGGCCAGAGCTTCACCCAGTGCCCCATGACCACGGACACCCGGGTGCTCAAGAACCTGCTGCGCCAGGTCAGGACGGGGATGATCGAGGATGGCACCGCCATCGGCCTGGCCATCGCCCAGGGGGTGAACCGCCTGAAGGACAGCAAGGCCAAGAGCCGGGTCATGATCCTGCTCACGGATGGGGTCAACAACCGCGGGGAGATCGACCCCATCACCGCGGCCCAGATCGCCCAGAGCTTCGGCATCCGCACCTACACCATTGCCGTGGGCACCCTGGGGGAAGCCCCCTACCCCATGCAGACGCCCTTTGGCATCCGCTACCAGAATGTCCCCGTGGAGGTGGATGAAAAGATGCTCAAGACCGTGGCCAGCACCACGGAGGGGCAGTTCTACCGCGCCACCGACGGCAGGTCGCTGAAACAGGTGTTCGCGGAGATCGACACGCTGGAAAAGACCCGCATCGAGGTCATGGCCTACCGGCGCTACACCGAGCTGTTCTACCCCCTGACCTGGCTGGCCCTGCTGCTGCTCCTGGCCGAATTCACCCTGCACCAGACCCTCTTCCGGAAGCTGCCCTGATGCTTCGCCTCGCCCACCCCGCCTGCCTCTACCTGCTGGCCCTCGTGCCGGTGCTCCTGGGTTGGTTCCTCCTCATGGGCCGCGTGCGGGCCCGCGCCCTGGGCCGTTTTGCGGAACCGGCCATGGTCCAGCGGCTGGCGGAAACCGCCAGCGGGGCCAAGCGCCGCCTCAAGTTCGGCCTCTTCCTGGGCGCCCTTGTCTTCCTGGTGCTGGCCCTGGCGAATCCCCAGATGGGCACCCGCCTTTCGGAGGTGAAGGCCGAGGGGGTGGACCTCTTCATCGCCCTGGATGTCTCCCTGAGCATGAAGGCCGAGGACCTCAAGCCCAACCGCCTGGACAAGTCCAAGCAGGGGATCCGGAACCTCATCGGCAGGCTGTCAGGGGACCGTGTGGGCCTGATCCTCTTCGCCGGTGAGGCCTACACGCAGTTTCCCCTGACCACCGACTACGGCGCCGGCTCCGGCTACCCGGCGCAGCTGAAGGGCGTGCTGCTCTCGGCCCGGCCCGAGCTCCGCATCGTCGACCTCTCCCACGGCGTGCCGGCCTACGACCTGCTGGCCGGCGCCCTGCTGCTGGAGGCCTGCGTGCCGGCCTTCCCACCCGCGGCCATCCACCTCGCGGTGGTGGACCCTGGCGTGGGGAGCGAGCGGCGCGGCATCTGCGTCGTCGATCCGGAGGGGCGCCGGCTGGTGGGGCCGGACAACGGCCTCTTCACCCCCTTCCTCGGGCCCGGCGCCCGGGTCCACGCGCTCACCGACCCGCGCCACGTGCCGCAGCCTCGCCGCGCCACCTTCCACGGCCGCGACGTCTTCGCCCCGGTGGCGGCGGCGCTGGCGTCCGGCCTGGATCCGGCCAGCCTCGGGCCGCCCGTGGAGGACCCGGTGCTGCTCGACTGGCCGCTCGCCGAGCGGAGCGCCGGCCAGGTCCGCGGCGTGACGC
>CAZPUI010000769.1:0-2837 GCA_964589695.1 uncultured Solibacteraceae bacterium
GCCTGGCCAGGAAGGCTCGGCAGGACTGGACGAGCCTTTCCTCGAACCCCGAGGCCTGGACAGGTTCTCCGGGGTCCGTGTGCACGGGGGGGACTTCGGGTTCCGCGCAGACCCAGAGGTCCACACCCTCGCCCGGGGTCATGGGCAGCTCGAACCACCCTGGACTCCAGGCGTCCCCTGTATCCCGCAGTCCGCGGGAGGCTTCCAGGGAATGGGAAAGACCGCGGGACCACTCGGGTTGAGCATGGTACTGACCCGCCGTGGCGTGGACCCTCAGGCCCCGATCCCGGGTGGGTTCGAAGACGAAGCCAGGTTCGGTGTCCAGGGTCCGGGTGTGTCGATGGAAGTGGGCCTCGGATTCAGGGCTCCAGGTGGTCTCCTGGTGGAAGTTCCGGTCCTCCAGGTCCAGGCGCACCGTGAGGCTGACCGGGATTTCATTGGACCCCAGGGCCCGCTGGAATCGGAGGCGCACCACGTTGGCTCCCGAAAGCAGCTCGAGGTCCAGGGTGATCTTCACGCTGCGACCGTCTCCGGCATGGGCCAAAAAGGTCCACCGTGCAGGGGGACCGGGTTCCAGGGAGACTCGGTGGGAGCCATCCAGGGCCGTCAGGAAACCATCCGCATTGGCCCAGACCCGCACCCGCTTCACGAGGATATGGCGATCGCAGGGGCTGGTGGGGTGGAGGTTGGCGCCCAGCAGGCAGTCGTACTTGGAGGTGATGCGGCCCAGGTCCCCATGGATCCGCGCCATGCCGCCTCGCCCATTGGTGAGGAGCACCAGGCCCTGGGGATCCATCAAGGGTCCACGGGGGCTGCGGGGGGCCAGGCAGAGCCGGGCCACCGCTTGGCGCCCGGAGGCGGCGAAACGCTCCAGCAGCAGCTCCGCCTCGGCCCCCCCGGTGGAGCCAGGGTCCAGGTGGGTGGGGAAGATGGCGGCAAAATGTCCCTGGTCCGAAGGCACCGACCTCAGGTGGAGGGGGTGGGCACCCAGGCGGCGCAGGGTCAGGGAGAAGGGGGCCTGGTCCTGCACCAGGAGCCAATGGTCCGGGGGGACGATGGTGACCTTGGACAGGCTGTCCAAGGACCAGGGCACCACGCTGGCATAACCCTCCAGGTCCAGGGCGTCCCGGAGGGCCTGCACCAGGTCGAGCCTGGCCACGGCGGGATCCAGGTGGGGCAGGGCGGCCAGGAATCGGTGGGGATTCGCCGCGGCCAAGCGGGCCAGGTCTTGCCAGTCCGCCCTTCCCATGGACTCCAGGGGGATGATCTGGCTCAGGTGCCGATAGGCCCAGGCCGCCTGGGCCCGCAGGACGCGGTAGGCATCCCCGGCCAGGCCCCGGGGTTCCAGTCGCCCCGCCAGGCAGTGGCTGGCCCCGGGGGCGAGCAGCAGCAGCATGCTGCCCCCCGGCTCACCATGCAGCTCCGGAGGCGGCTGACCCAGCAGGTCGTAGACGGGCGCTTCCAGACGGTTCCAGAGGGCAGCTTCCATCCGGTACTCGTGGGGGTGGCCCGGATCCAGGTTGACGAGGACCAGGCAGCGATCCTCGCCCGAGGCACTGGTGCGGGCCAAGGCCAGGATGGGGCTGGCGGCCGGACTCAAGCGCTCCAGGCCGGCGCCGTCCTGGAAGCAGGGATGGTGGCTGAGCAGGCGGTTGAGGGAGGCCAATTCCTTGACCAGGTTGTCCGAAGCCCCCCAGTTCAGGCCTCGGCACTCGTGGACCTGGATCTTCTCCAGGGCCAACCACTCCACGCCAGTGGTGAACCCGAAGGTGCCACTGACGCTCGTGAGGGCGCAGAGGCGATTGCGCATGAGGCTCCAGGTGGCGCCCTTCCGGGCCAGGCGATCGTTGTCGTGGGTCTCGCTGTAGTGGACCAGGGGGCCCATGCGTTTGGACTGCCGGAGTGCATGGTCCAGGTATCCCGAGACCTGGTGGGGCTCGAAGTTCTGGAACAACTCGGAGTAGGCCCATTGCATGCCCCCCTCCGTGAGCAGGGCCTCCGTGGCCTCCCAGGCACCCCCCAGGCCCTCCAGCAGGAAGGTGGTATCGGGGAACTCCTGGCGCACCCTGGCCTGGAGGTACTGCCAGGCGGGCACGGGCACCATGTAGCCCGCATCGCACCGGAATCCGTCCACCCCGCGCCGACACCAGGTGAGCAGGCTTTCGGCGATGGTTTCCCAGAGCTGGGCGTGGTCTTGGTCCAGTTCCACCAGGTCCTCCCAGGTGGTACCCCAGGCGCCGGGACTCTGGAAGGTGCCATCCGGAGCGCGGTGGAACCATTCGGGGCGCTTCTCCATCAAGCGACTGCCCCACCCGGTGTGGTTGATGACGATGTCCAGGAAGACGAAGCCGCTGCGGAGGTGGACGGCGTAGGCCAGTTCACGGAACTGGTCCTCCGCCGTGGTGCGCCGGTCGAAGGACACCAGGGCCGGATCGATGGCGGCCATGTCCAGCTGGGCGTAGGGGCTGCCATAGCGCCCCATACGGGCATAGGTCGTGGGGGTGGGGCCCAAGGGGAGGAGGTGGAGGATCCGGCAGCCCAGGGTCTCGATGATATGGGGGACGTAGGCGGCCAGATCCCGGAGTCGGCCCGAAGGGGGAATGACGGTGTAGCCCCGCTGGTCCAGGACCCTCAGCTGATCCTCCAGGGCCGGCATGCGGGTGGAGCGCTCCACCCGACTGGACCCGAAGAGGCGGGGGAAGGCGCAGTAGATGGTATTGCCGGAGCGCAGGTGATCCGGGAGCACAGACAGGCCCAAGTCGCTGCCCTCGGGCCAGGCGCCCGGTCGTGCACTCACCAGCAACGATCTCAAGGGCTCGACCTTCGTGGTCGCAGGC
>CAZPUI010000770.1:0-2835 GCA_964589695.1 uncultured Solibacteraceae bacterium
GTTTCAAAGATATCTCCCAAAGCAACTGAACCTGGGGAGGGCTCAGAGCCCCGGGGTGCAGGGTGTCGGGCAAAGGGACCCGCGCGAAGATGCTTCCCGGGGGCGTCAGCTCCTGGGATGGCAGGACGGGTTTCGCGCCCCCTGGTTGGTGATCCCAGTTCGAGGTGGCGCGCGACCGACCGCTGCCACCCGAAAAGGTGCTGAGCGACGTGCGTGGATGGCCCGGCGTGAGGACGTGCCGATGCCCCTGCGACCTGCACGCCCTGGGTGGATGCTCAGGATGGGCCCATCTTCGCTGACCCACTGTCCTGGGCGCATGGGGGCACCCTCGGAGGAACGGGGGTGACCACAACTTTTTTCCGCCGGGGCCTTGACACGCTGCGGGGACCAAACATACTTCAGCGTATGTTATTCAATACGGCACCGTATTGAACTTTTCCGGGAGCCTCCCATGAACGCCCTCGTCACACCACGCCAACACGCCCTTCCCATGGCCCTGAAAGTGGCCTTCACGGCCTTCATGGCCGTCCTGGTGCCGGTCTACTGGACCCACTACGGACCCACCAACTTCCTCTACTTCTGCGACCTGGCCCTCTTCCTCACGCTGGTGGCCCTGTGGACGGAACACCCCCTGCCGGCAGGCATGGCGGCGGTGGGGATCGTGGGGCTCCAGCTCATCTGGTGCGCCGATTTCGCGGTGCACTTCGCGGGCTTCCGCCTGACGGGGGCCACGGACTACATGTTCAAGGCCGAGAACCCCCTCTACCTGCGGGCCATCTCCCTCTTCCATGGGTGGCTGCCCTTCCTGCTGCTCTTCATGGTGCGCCGCCTGGGCTACCACCGCCGCTCCCTGCTCGGTTGGACCCTCCTGGCCTGGGCCGCCATGCTCGTGGCCTACTTCTTCCTGCCCCCCGCGGGCGCCAAGCTGCAGGACCCCCTCACCCCCGTGAACATCAACTATGTTTTCGGGCTGGGTGACGAGGCCCCCCAGACCCTCATGTCCCAGCGGGCCTGGCTGCTCTTCATGCTCACGGCGCTGCCTGGGCTGATCTATGTGCCCAGCCACTTCCTGCTGAAGCGCTTCGCCGCCCGTCCCGTCCAGGCCTAGGGGAGCCACCATGTCCACCCACGACCTCCAGCGCATCCGCGAGGCCCGGTCCCGCTTTGCCGCCATGGCCACCTCGTATTTCATGGGCACCTTCAATGACAACCTCTTCAAGAAGGCCGTGATGATCCTGGCCGTGACGGCGGGGGCCCGTGCCCTGCAGAGCCTGTCGGCGGCCCTCTACACGCTGCCCTTCGTGCTGCTGGCGGCGCCGGCAGGATGGATGGCGGATCGCTTCCCCAAGCGCAACGTGGTGATCCTTGCCAAGGGCCTGGAAATCCTGGCGGCGGTGGGGGGAGGCCTGGAGGAGTGTGCGGGCAACCTGCCCCTGATGGCGGTCATGCTGGGCCTCATGGGGGTCCAGGCCACCCTCTTCAGCCCCGCCCTCAATGGCGCCATCCCCGAGCTCTACCCCGAGGACTACGTCACCCGGGCCAACGGGATGCTGCGCACGGTGGTGACGGTGGGGATCCTCGGGGGCACGGCCCTGGCGGGCTTCGTGCTGGCCCGGAAGGCCCCAGGGGCCTGGGGCGTGCCCGAGGGGCGCCTGATCCTGGCGGCCATGGTGGTGGGGGTGGCCCTGGTGGGCTTCCTGGTGAGCCTGGCCATTCCTTCCCGACCCGCGGCGGATCCTGGGCGACCCTTTCCCTGGTCCGGTCCCCTGGACACCCTGCGCACCTTGAAGACCGTGGCCCAGGACCGGTTGCTCATCCAGGTGGTGGTGGCCGATGGCCTGGTGTGGGCCCTGGGGGTCATTCAGCTCCTGCTGGTGGACCAGATTTCCCTGCGGCAGTTCGCCCTGGGGGAAAAGGTGAACGGCATCCTGAGTGCCGCCCAGCTCCTGGGCATCGCCGCCGGCGCCCTGGTGGCGGGGAAGCTGGCTTCGGGCCCCCGCTGGCACCGCGTCCTGGTGCCCGCCTGCGGGATCATGGCCCTGGCCATGGCCCTGGTGGCCCTGGCCCCGGCGGTGCCTTCGGCCCACCTGACCCTCTTCCTGGGGATTCTGCTCTTCGCCGCGGGCGTGGGGGCGGGGCTCTTCCTGATCCCCAGCGAAAGCTTCATCCAGGTGCGCCCCGCCGCTGAGGTCAAGGGGACCGTGTGGGCCAGCGCCAATTTCCTGGCCTTCCTGGGCATGTCCTTCGCCGCCGGACTGGCCTGGCTCCTGAACCGCTTCCTGCTTCCCAGCAATTCCTTCGCCCTCCTCGCCCTCGGGGTGGCTGGGCTTGCCCTTCCTCTGCACCGCCTGCTTTCCAAGGAGCGATAACCATGCTCAACACCGTGCTCTGCGCCCTGGGTCGTCTGGCCCTGCGGCTCCGCTATCGAATCTCCGTGTCGGGTCTGGACGTGGTGGCCTCCCGGGGCACCCGGGGGGTGCTCTTCCTGTCCAACCATCCTTCGCTCCTGGATCCTGCCCTTCTGGTGACGGAACTCCACCGGCACTTCCAACCCCGCACCCTGGCGGACAAGGATCGCATTGGCCTTCCGGGGCTGGCCTGGCTGGCCCGCCGCTTCGGGGCGCGGCCCCTGCCGGATCCGGCGGTCTACGGCGAAGCCTGCCGGGAGGAGGTGGCCCAGGTGCTGGAGGATTCCCTCCAGGGGCTCCGGGCGGGAGAGAACCTGCTCATCTACCCCGCCGGGCACCTCATGAGGAGCCGTGTGGAGGACCTGGGGGGTACCAGCGCCGCCGCCACCCTCCTCTTCGCGACCCTCCCAGCCTTTGCCGCAGACGG
>CAZPUI010000771.1:0-2829 GCA_964589695.1 uncultured Solibacteraceae bacterium
GTCCGGCCCGGAGCGAGCCCTCACAATTACAAGCAAACAAATGTTTTACATGATGGCACGGGTCTGGCTAAAGCCATCTGCGGGTGATTTCCAACCTTATCCAAATCGTGCACCCAGGAAAGGAGTCCCCTTGACCTTCCTCCTTGATGTCCTTCAAGCCCTGCGCGGCCTGCTTCGCACCCCGGGCTTCACCAGCATCGCCCTCCTCACCCTCGCCCTGGGCATCGGCGCCAGTACCTCGGTCTTCTCCGTGCTGCATAGACTCTTCCTGCGTCCCCTGCCCTACCAGCAGGAGGCAGGGCTGGTCCAGCTTCATACGACCGATCCCCAGAAGCACCATCCCAATGTGAGGCTCCTCCCCATTTCAGGAGCTGCATACCAGGACCTTTTGGACCGTCAGCAAGTCTTCTCCCAGGTGGCCGCCACCCAACCGAGGGGCCTCAACCTGACCGGCGAGGGCCAGCCTGAGCGGCTCGTGGGACTGAGGGTGACGGGTTCGTTTTTCCCCACCCTGGGTGTACGCCCAAGCCTGGGTCGCCTCCTGCAGCCCTCCGACGATCATGGGCCTCCGGCCGTGGTGATCTCCCACGACCTATGGCGCCAACGCTGGGGTTCTGACCCTTCGCTGATCGGAAAATCCATCCTTCTGGACGGGCGAAGCCGTGTGGTGGTGGGCGTGCTACCTCCCACCTTCCTCTGGCCGCGGGAGCCCAAGGCCTTCCTCAACGAGGGACCTACGGTGGAAGAGATCCAGGGAGCCCGTGGCACCTTGGCCTTCACCGTGTTGGCGCGTCTCAAGCCGGGCCTGACCCAGAAACAGGCCATCCAATCCATGGAGGGCCTGAATCAAGTCTTGGCCAAGGAAATCCCGGATGCCAAGGACTATGGTCTTGGGCTGACAGGGCTTCGGGAGGCGTTCTACGGTGATCGGCGCAGCACCGCGAGCTTCCTCCTCCTCACGGGCCTGTCGGTGCTCGTGATCGCCTGTTCAAACCTGGCCAACTTGCTGCTCGCACGCGCGGTGGCGCGCCAGCGGGAACTCGCGATGCGGAAGGCCTTGGGGGCGGGCTGGTCCGGCCTCCTGCGGCCCTTCCTGGCGGATTCCATGTTGCTGGCCCTGGGCGGCGGCGTGCTGGGGACCCTGCTGGCCTGGGGTCTGAGTGGGATGCTGCGCCCCAACATCCCCCCTGAACTCCTGGAGAACTATGGCCAGGACCAGGCTGCCCTGGTCTTTGCCCTGGGGATCTCGTTCCTGACGGCCCTCCTCGCGGGTCTCGTTCCCGCCCTGCGCTTCGCCAGCCTGGACCCAGCCCGGATGCTCCAGGGTGGTGGGCGAGGGAACGCCCATGGCACCCAGGGCAGGCTGCGCGCCACACTGGCGGGAGCTCAGGTGGCCATCACCCTGACCCTCCTGGTGAGCTTCGGCACCCTCTGGTCAAGCCTTCGCAACCTCCAGCAGGCTCCCTTGGGCTTTGATGTGGATCGGGCTCTGTCCTTCGTTATCCGGCCCAATCCAGCCAAGTACCCCGAGGACTCCCAGCAGGCGGCCTTCATTCGAGACATCGTCAAAACCGCCGCGCAGCTGCCCGGTGTTACCGCGGTGGGCTCCATCAGCGATGCACCTCTCACCGGGGGCTCCAACGGTGATTTCCTGGTACCGGGGCGTGAAGGAGAGCAGTTCAGCGCCCACTATCGCTCTGTAAGCCCCGGTGGTTTCCTGGCCCTGGGTGTGCCCCTGCTCCAGGGGCGGGATTTCGTGGATGGAGACTGCCAGCCCAAACCCGCAGGTGTCATCGTCAGCCGCGCGCTGGCACACCGGGTCTGGCCCGGTGAGAATCCCCTTGGCAAAACCGTGGCCAAGTACATGGGTGACCCCGGACCCACCCAATTCCAAATCCTTGGCGTGGTGGAGGATGTACGCCATGAGGGCCCCGGCGCGGACAAGAACCTGGACACCATCTACTGGCCCGCCTATGGGGCCTACTGGAGCAACTCGGACCGGGTGGTGGTGCGGACTGAGGGCCACCCCATGACCCTGGTGCCCAGGCTGCGCGAAGTGGTACGGGCCCTGGATCCGGATCTCCCCCTCGCCGGGCTCCAACCCCTTCGGGCCCTTCTGGACCAGCACTTGGAGGTCTCCCGCACCCAGGCCTCCCTCCTGGGCCTTCTGGCGGCCATTGCCCTGATGCTGGCCGCCGCAGGCATCTATGGCGTCATGGCGCACAGCGTCACCCAGCGCACCCGGGAGATCGGCATTCGCAAGGCCCTGGGGGCCCAGAATGCCCAGGTGCTCTGGGAGATCGTCCGGCGTGGTCTCGTCCTCACGGCCTTTGGCCTGGGCGCGGGAGCGCTGCTGGCCCTGGCCCTGGGACGCATCCTCGCGACCCAGGTTTACCGGATCTCCGCCACCGACCCACGCTTCCTGGCCTTTGCGTCCCTCGTGCTGGGTCTTGTGGCCCTGGCTGCTGCATTCATCCCCGCCCGCCGTGCCACCCTCATGTAACCTGCCCTCACCCTTGGATCGGAGTAGGTTAAATGACCTCCTTCCCCGATCTCTAGTGCTCCTACTGCGCAAGCACGTACCAGCTGGGTCTCATGCCACGGTGGGTGTAGTCCCCGCTCTTCCACTGGAAGAACAGGTAGGTCCGGCCCTCCAGCGCCTGGATCCGGTACTGGGACGCGGTCTGGTCACCCTTGTGGAGGAGGAGTCCCTTCGTCCAGGTCCAGGGCCCTTGGGTCTTGCCACCGGCCAGCAGGGTCAGTTCCTTGAGGTAGAGATCCGCCGCCCACACCCTACGGCCAGGTTTGAAGTCCTCCGGGGACGCCACG
>CAZPUI010000772.1:0-2820 GCA_964589695.1 uncultured Solibacteraceae bacterium
TCATCCCGAAAGTGTGCCCAGGGTCCGCCGCCGCCGCCGACGGCGTGCCCAGGGCCTTGCGCTTCGTGATGGTGTCGGGGCTCCGCGTCAGCCCGTCCAGCTGGCTGTATTCGGTATGGAGATGAAGGTGGGCGAAGGACATGGGTTTCCTGGGTCAGGGCCGGGGGCCAAGGCCCATTCTCTCAGGGCGTGCAGGTCCCGCGGCGACATCCTCGCGGGTATGGGCCAGATTCGCCTGAACTGTATCTCTTAGGGTAGCGTGGTTCTTTAATCCCACCCGTCCAGCGAGCACCGTCGGACCTTCGAATTGAGCACCCCAATGCCCGACCCCGGCCTTCCAAAGCCCACCTTCATCGCATGTTGCTATGGCTTCTTCGAAGCGTGGCTCCAGCGTCCCTGGCGCGCCGTGACCCGGGAGGTCAACCGTTTCTTCCTGGCCTCCTGGCCCGGGCTTCTCCTTGGATTCTTGGCGGCCACAACGGTGTATCTGGTGCTATACCATGGGCTTGAGGTGGACACGGGGCTCGGATGGGGCTTGGATGTCATGCTGGTGGTGACTTTCGCCATCCTCGGAACGGGATTAGCGGCCCTGGTCTTGTGGCTGCTGCGGAAATCACTTATGGCCTGGCCCTGGAAGTTCTCCTCGACCTTTATGGCGACTACCATATCCTTCTCGATTCTCACCAGCTTCTTGGGCGTCCCAGGCCCCTTCCCCCTGATCCTGGTGGGGGTCTTCCTGGTGCTCGGGGGTGGGTTGGGTGGGGCCTGGGCCGCCCTGCGCCGCCTCAAGGCACTGGGTGGGGGCTGGATTCATCGAAGCATCGCCGTCCTGCTCCTGGTCCTGACCCTTTCGGGCCTGGGCCTTCTGGTGAGTTGGTTGGCGGATTCGGGCACGGATCCCTACCTGGAGATGACCTTGGCCGCCAGCACGGTCCAGGGCAGCCTGCCGGGCATGCCGGATCCCTCTGCCCCCGGCCCCCACAGGGTCAGGACCCTGACCTACGGCAGTGGCACGGACCGGCATCGCCCGGAGTTCGGCGCCCAGGTGGCCTTCCGGACCGAGCCCGTGGACGCCAGCCTCCTTCTAAAAGGACACACAGGCTGGAAGGCCAAGGTGCGCAAGGCCTACTGGGGCTTTGACAAGGACCGCTTCCCCCTCAACGGTCGGGTGTGGTACCCCGAGGGCCCTGGGCCCTTCCCCCTGGTGCTCACGGTCCATGGCAACCACCGAGCCTCCCTCTTCTCGGATCCCGGCTACGCCTACCTGGGCGAACTGTTCGCAAGTCGCGGCATGATCTTCGTGTCTGTAGACGAAAACTTCCTGAATGAGTCCTGGGAAGGCGGCATCCTTAGGGAAAACGCCACCCGGGGTTGGATCCTGCTCAAGCACCTGGAGGCCTGGCGCACCTGGCAAGGTGCGGTGGGCAACCCCTTCCATGACAAGGTGGACCTGGAGCGCATCGGGCTCATCGGCCATTCCCGGGGGGGAGAGGCCGTGGCCCATGCAGCCATCCTCAACCGGCTCAAGATGTGGCCCGAGGATTCCCGCCTCACCTTTAACTTCGGGTTCAATATCCGGGCCGTGGCGGCCATCGCCCCCACCGACGGCCAGTATGAGACGGCAAATCAGCCGATCATCCTGGAGGACGTGGACTATTTCACGATGCAGGGCAGCCACGACAGCGATGTGTCTTATTTCGCCGGTCACCGAACCTTCCGGCGGGCGAGGTTCAAGGACGGCACCTACCACTTCAAGGCCTCCCTCTACGTGCACCGTGCCAACCACGGTCAATTCAACACCACGTGGGGCAGGTATGATGCACTTCCGCCCGTGAAGCGATTCCTGGCCACAAAGGCCCTGCTGGCGGGAGAGGACCAACGACGCATCGCCAAGGTCTTCCTTTCGGCCTTCCTGGAGTCGAGCCTCCGCGGCCAGAAGGGCTACTTACCCCTCTTCCAGGACCCAAGGGACGGGGCCCCCTGGCTGCCCCGCACCATCTATCTCAGTCAATTCGAGGATTCTACCCACCGGGCCCTGGCGCATTTCGAGGGTGGCATGGACCTCACCAAGGGCTCGGTCCCCGGCACGACCATTGAAGGACGGGATCTGTCCACGTGGCGGCAATTCCATATAATCGCCCGGGGCGACTTTTCTTACCAACAGACAGGGGTCTGGCTGGGCTGGGAGCCCAAGGGGGAGCCGAGTTACGCTCTTCACCTTCCCCCAAACCTGGCCAAGAGCTGGAAGCTGAACGGACATACCCGCTTAGTTATCTCCCTGGCGGACACAAACCTGGATCCGCACCTGCCCACACCCGGCGTCCCGAAGGAGAATAAGTCGACGGAGAATAAGCCGAAGGAGATGCCGTCAAAAATTCCTAAGGCCAAGGACCCTGTAGACCTCACCCTCGAGCTGGTGGACCAGGCGGGCCGTATGGCTCGCCTGCCCCTTAGCCGCTATTCCGCCCTTCAGCCGGTCCTCAAGATCCGATTCACGAAATGGCCACTGCTGGAGAAGTTGGTCTACAACAGAGCCTGGCAGCCCACCTTCCAGACCTTCGAGCTGCCCCTCAGCCTCTTCCAGGCCACCGACCCTGGTTGGTCACCCGAGGGGCTGAAGACCCTCCGCATGCGCTTTGATCGCACCCCCAAGGGGGTGATCATCCTGGACCGGGTGGGCTTCAGGTTCCCGGAACCGGAAAGGCGAACTCGGCTGGACTGATGGACCGAAGGTGCCGCGTCAGGGCCCGGTGCTTGGCCAAGGTCATGCGGTGGCGCTTCTGGTACAGATAGAAGCGGTCTTCCACCACACGAATGCCA
>CAZPUI010000773.1:0-2820 GCA_964589695.1 uncultured Solibacteraceae bacterium
GATCTGGCCATTCCCAAGGACGAGAACCACAACCACATCGCCGATGCCTGGGAGCGCCAGGAGGGAGTGGAGGGCTTCGAGGCCTCCTGGGACGAGGCCGAGGTGGAGGGTCAGGAGGCCAAGGGGGATGGGCTTTCCCTCTATTCGAAATACCGCGGCCTGCGGGTGGTCGGCAAGGACTGGACCCGCCTCAAGGCCAAGGAGAAGGTCCATTTCGTGCAGGATGCCGCCGGGGTCTTCGACCTGGACCGCTGGTTCATGGCCACGGGGGTGCGGGCCCACCGGGTGGAGGAGGGCATGGTCCTGGGCGGCAAGGTGGACTTCAACGCCCGGACCGCCGCAGGGAGCGGGAAGTATGCGGTGAAGCTGGAACTCCTGCCCGGGACCCAGGAACAGAAGGCGGATGCCGACGGGAATGTCATCACCGAGGACAACCCGCGGCAGTACGCCTACACCATCGGCAACAGCCCCCGCAGCACCGAGGCCTGCCGCATCTTCCCGGATCGCATCCGCGCCATGATCGTGCGCATCTCGACCCTGATGCTCCTGGCCGCCACGGATCCCGTCACCCCCGCCGAGAAGGCGGAAGCCGCGCTCCTGCAGGGTCTGGGCATGCCCATGGAGGAGATTCGGAGCAAGCTCAAGGCCCTGGACGCAGGCGCGCGGGAGGCCCTCACCCAGCGCATGGTGGCCCTCACGGTCCTCCACGAAATGGGCCATGCCTGCGGCATTTCCGGGCATCTCAACGGGAAGGGGGAGGAGGACCAGGATGTGCAGCGGGAGCCCAGCTGCCCCTCCCAGTACCTCAATGTCGTGGGACGGCGGCTCTTCATCCTGAACGGCACCCTGGGTGGGGATGGCCCCTTCTGCAAGACCACCCCGGACCGCTGCTGGACGAAGGTCAATGTGAAGGACTGAAGGTCACATTGACGTAAACATTTGGTTGATGACACTTCAGTGACCCTTGGCCCAAGGTGTCGACGCATATTGGCGCACCCCGATCTTTAAACCCCTGGAGTGCCCCATGCTGCGTACCCTGCTGCGCCTCGTCTGCCTGTACCTGGTCCTGCCCCTGTCCGCCCAGGAGTCCCTGAGGGTCCACCGGGTGGTGGGGGGCCAACTGCACCCGGGCCTCGTCCTGGATCGCCTCCACCTTAGGGTGCAGCTCACGGCCCACCTGGCCCGCACGGAGCTCACCCTGGAGGTGCGGAACCCTGAGGCCCGCCAGGCCGAGGGTTCCCTGGTCCTGCCCCTGCGGGAGGACCAGCGGGTGGTGGGCTTCGCCTTGGACATCGAAGGGAAGTTGCGGGAGGCCACCCTCCTGGATCGGGGCAAGGCCGTCCAGACCTACACGGCCATCGTGGCCCGGCAGGTGGACCCCGGCCTTCTGGAGCGCCAGAATGCCCGCCTCTACCGCCTGCGCATCTTCCCCATTCCGCCCCAGGGTCGGCGCACGGTGCGGGTGACCCTGGAGCAGCCCGCCAGCCTCAGCCCAGAAGGCCCCACCTGGACCCTGCCCTTGCGGGTGGCGGAGGCGGTGGGCCGGGTGGAGCTCTCGGTTTCGGCGGATGGGAGCCGCCCCCCTCGGATCCTTGAAACACCGCTGCCCGACAGCCCCTTCCAGAACCTCCGGGCCCAGGCCACCCAGGCCCGCCTCCAGGGCGCCCTGGTGCTCCAGGTGCCCCGGGGAGCGGAGGAGGCCAGCACCACGGCCTGCCGCGTGGGGGACACGGTGTATGCCGCCGCCCACCTGGCCCTCCCCGTGCTGGACGCGCGAAAGCCCACCCCCCGGCACATCCTTCTGGCCTGGGATGCCTCCCGGACCGGCCGGAACCGGGATCGGACCCGGGAGTGGGCGGCCCTGGCGGATCGCCTGACCCAGGCCCCGGAGGCCCGACTGGAGGTCCAGGCCTTCCACGCCGTGGTCTTCGCCCGGCGGACCTTCGAACGCGCGGGCCGCCAGCTCGAAACGATCAAGACCTACCTGGAGAAGCTCCCCTTCGAGGGCGCCTGCAACCTGGCCTGCCTGGATTTCCGCACCTCCCCCGCCGACGAAATCCTCCTGGCCACCCCGGGCCTGCGTTCCGTATTCCACGGGGAGCCGCAGGCGGGCCGGGTGCCCTTCCAGGTCCTCTGTTCCAGTGCCGAGGCCGACTTGGCGGGCCTGCGCCCCCTGGCCCGTCGGGCTGGCGGGGACCTGGTGGACCTCTCCCAGCGGAGCCGCCGGGAGGCCTTCCTGGACCTCACCCAGCGACGCCTCCACTTCCTTAGGGCGGAGGTGCTGGAAGGAAGCCTGGACCAAGTCCTGCCCTCCCGCCCCGGGCCCGTGGGCCCCGAGCTGCTATTTGCCTGCCACCTGAAGACCCCCCGGGTCCGGGTGCGCCTGGTCTTTGGCCGGGAGGGTCAGGCCGAGGTGAGCCGGGAAGTCCACTTGGGATCCGACGACGTGGCGCAGGGCCCCGGCGCTGCCTCCCGGGCCTGGGCCCAGCTCCGCCTGGCGGAACTGGAGGAGGACCACCCCCGGGATCGTACCCCTCTCCGGGACCTGGCCTTGGCCCATGGCCTGGTGACCCAGGACACGGCCCTTCTGGTTCTGGAGACCCTCCAGGACTACTTGAGCTACCAGGTGGCCCCGCCCCCGGAGCTGGAGGAGGCCTGGCGCAAGGCGCGGCCCGCCCAACCCGCCGGAGCCTCGGCCCCGCCCAAACCCCGGGCCCCCCCCGCGGTGCCCGAGGGGGCGGGCCTGACCCCCTCCCCGTACACCCTCGCGGCCCTGTTGGCCTGGCCCACGGCCCGGCACGCCTGGTGGAGCCTGGCCAC
>CAZPUI010000774.1:0-2811 GCA_964589695.1 uncultured Solibacteraceae bacterium
CACCCGGCGGAAGAGCCCCGCGAGCCGATGGGCCATGAGGGCTGCCCGATCCGGAGCCAGCTCCACCTGGGCCGCCAGGGTGTTGAAGGCATAAAACAGGAAGTGCGGCGCCAGGCGGGCACGGAGGGCGCTGTCTCGGGCCTCCTGCAGCGCCAAGCGTGAGTGGAGCACCAGGAAAAAGAGTTCCAGGACAGCCATCGTCGTGGCCCAGGTCGTGAGCCTGTACGAATCTCCAAGGGAGGGGCCCTGCACCCAGCCACCCCATACCGCTGCGCCGGGACTGTCGGTGAGGAACGAGGGCAAGCCCATATCAAAGGGCACCAAACCCAGTTGCAGGGCTCGCCCGGCGAACCATACACCTGCAAGTCCCACCACCAGGATGCCCAGGGTGAGGAAGGAGGTACCGAACCTGCGCTGCAGGACCTGCCTTAGCCAGGCCAGGCCCCCTGAGAGCAGGACGAGGCCCAGCAGCAGGGCCCAGACCTTCACGAAGACGCCCGTGGCGGAGGGCCATTGGCTCGGATCCAGCAGGTCGACGCCGGCGGTCTTGGCGAGGGCCAGGAGTGCAGGGTCCACATCCTCCATCCGCAGGGAGGAAGGCAGGAAGCGGAGCTGCCAGACGCGGAAGAAGCAGAGGGTGAGGCCAAGGCGCAGGAGGAGATGCCCGAGGGGCCCCTGGTCCAGCCTGGCGATACGCCGCATGAGGGATGGTGTTGACACGGGGAAACCTCCAGATGCATAGCCTAGGGTGCGCCCCTTCGACCCTTGACCCCATCCGGATGAACGCGGTCCCAGGCGCGCCCAGCGCCACACGCAACCTAGGGTCTGTTATCAATCCTCCCAAGCCGCGCTGGGAGCGCCCCGCGAGCCAGGCAAGGAAGGCGATGCAGGTGGTGGTTCGGCCACCACCAAGGAGCCTGACATCGTGTGGCGACGCCCGCCGCCGAAGTCCAAGGCTAGGATGGTGTCATGCGCCTCCGATCCGCCCTGCTCCTGCCCGCTTTCCTTGCCGCGCCCCTGGTGGCCGACGTGCCCTTCCGGGTGGGGCTCGACACCCAGGGGACGGAGTGGTTGGTGTCCCTGGAGGGGGGCGGCCAGGTGTGCCGCCGGGATGGGAAGCCGCTCTTTTCCTTGAAGCCCGGGGAGAAGCTCCGCATCTGGTGGGACAGCAAGGGTGAGGCCGACCCTCTGGACGAGTATCGGGTGCAGGTGGGTCCCCCCCTGGAACTGAAGGCGGCGGAGGCCTTGATGGCCAGGCTGCGAACCCTGGGGGAGGCCCCGGAGCGCTTCCGGGTGAGCGACGGGAACACCTGGCGCATCCTTACGGGGCGCTTCGAGACGGCCGCGGAGGCCGATCCTATCCTGGAGAAGCTGGGGGCCTCGGGGATGCAGGAGCTGTGGGTGTCCACGGAGAAGCGCAAGGCCAAGCCCCGGAAGGGCCGGGCCCTCTACGCCGTGACGGAGCGCTACGAACGCCGCCCCCTGCCCTTGGAGGGCGTGCTGTTCAAGCCCGCCGGGGAGCTGACCCAGGTCCACGGCAAGGGGCGCTACCGCGGGCGGGTGGAGATCTACCCCAATGCCCAGGGGCGTCTGACGGTCATGAACACGCTAGAACTGGAGACCTACCTTCGGGGCGTCGTGCCCCGGGAGATGGGGCCCGGGGAGTTTCCGGCCCTGGAGGCCCTCAAGGCCCAGGCCGTGGCCGCCCGGACCTATGCCTACGTGAACCGGGGCAAGCGGGCCGCCGAGGGCTTCGACCTGGTGGACACCGTGGCGGACCAGGTCTACGGCGGGCGCGATGGGGAACATCCCCTCACGGACCAGGCCATCCAGGAGACCCGGGGGCTCATCGCCACCTTCCAGGGAGAACCTATCCAGGCCCTCTTCATGGCCTCCAGTGGGGGCGCCACCATCGACAACACCTACGTCTTCGGCAGCGGCCATCCCTACCTGCGGGGGGTTTCCAACTACGCGGAAAGGCCCCAGACCCTGGTGTTCAAGGGGGTGCCCGCACCCAAGGGGGCCCAGGCCTGGTTGACCTGGGACCTGGTGCGGCTGGTGGCCTGGGAGCTAGTGCCCCCGGCGGTCCTGGACGAAGCCATCCTGGCCCAGCCCCTCAAGGCCTCGGAGCTCCAGGCGCCTTTGAAGCACCTCGCAGTGCGTCTGAACCTCGCCCCTCCCAGTTCCGCCACCCTGGAAGGGGCGGAGGTGCTGCTGTGGATGGCCCGGTCCCTGGGCTTCCATCGCATCCCCCAGGGCCAGAAGCGTCCCCAGGACGCGGACTACTTCCTGGGCCAAGCGCAGCTCAAGCCCGAGGACCGACTTCTGGCGGCCTTCCTCACCCGGAGGGGGGTGGTGCCGGCGGCCTGGTGGCAGGGAGGGCCCCTCACGCGGCTCCAGGGGTACCAAGCCTTGAGTCGTCTTTGGCAGGAGCTGGAAAACGTGGACCTGGTGGAGGGCACCCTCCAGCGGGATGGGAAGGTGCGTCCCAAGGGACAGGCGCCCCAACCGCTTCCCCTGGCCCCGGAATGCCTGCTGGTGGAAGAAGCTCCCGGGGGCAGCTTGCGTCTGGTGGCCCAGGCGGAGGTCCAGGTGGGGGACCGGGTAAAGTGGATCCCGGGACCTGGCCCCAGCCGCCTTCTGGTGCGTCGTCTGGATCCCGACGGCGCCAGCTGGGACCGCTACAACCCCACGGCCCACTGGCGGGTGGAGGTCAAGGAGGCCGAACTCCTGGCGCGGCTCAAGGATCGGGTGGGTTTCACGCGCCTGGGGGCCATGACCTTCCAGCACAACGAGCACGGTCGGGTGGTG
>CAZPUI010000775.1:0-2803 GCA_964589695.1 uncultured Solibacteraceae bacterium
AGGAAATCCGGGTCCCTCTCCCAGAAGGGAACAAGCGAAAGGCCTTCCAGACCATCCACCAACCGGGCCATGCGCTCCGGGGGGCATTTGGGCAGCGGTTCCACCAACAACCCACCGGACTCGCCCGTGGTGGGGTCGCACCAGACCAGGCAACTGGCGAGGGTCTGTTCCGACTGCTGAAGGTAGGCTTCCACCTGGGATTGGATCGGGCCCTCCACCAGTTCCAAGGTGCCGATGTACGGCGAGCCCGCTGGATTGGAACGCATCACCTGGAGCATTCCAGGCCCTTGGATCCAGGCCCCTTCGGTCACATCACCGAGGTCGAGCACCCCTCGAATATCCCCTTCAGGCCAGGAATCGGCCACCAGGGCCTTGGCGCGACCTGAGGCCTTGACCAGCAGTTGGAGCCGTTCAGAAAAGAAGTTGCGCGCCTGCAGCAGCAGTGCCGCGGACATCAGCTCCACGAGGCTGGCACAGGCCGGAGCTTCCAGCTGTGGATGGCCGATGCGCACCCCATTCCAAAGCGCCGAAGCATCCAGGGCGCTGATGCGAATGTGCCGATCGGAGGTCAGGGCCCGAACAACCCGGGCGGGGTGTGGTTTGTCCATGGGCCCATTCTATCTGACCGGGTCGGAACCTAGGGTTCCTCGACGGGATGTGCCAAGCTCGATTCCATGGTCACGCCTTCCCGACTCGCCGTTGCCCAAGCCCTCCTGGGGGTCTTTGACCAAGGTTCCCGCATCGAGGATGCCTGGGACCGGGATTTGGAGGCAGCTGATGCCGCCCTGGCCCAGGCCATGCTAGGGCTCTGCCTCCGTCGATGGGGGAGACTCCAGGCCTTCCTGAACACCCACCTTCGCCAACCCGACCGCGGTGTCCCCACGGCCACCCGGGTGGCAGCAGCGCTGGGCCTGGTCCAACTGGCCTGGCTTCCGGGCGTTTCGTCCCATGCCGCGGTGCATGAAGCCGTGGAGCTCATGGGTCACCCTCGTCTTGGGTTCGCACCCCACCGGGGGCTATTGAATGCGATTTTGCGGAAGGCCTCCCAGGACCGGTCCGCCCTTGCGGACCAATTGGAGGCCCTGGATTCCGAACTGGACCGAAGTGCCTTCGTGGACAGGGCCCTGGTGAGCGCCCTTCGCCCCAGACAGGCTCTGGATCAGCTCGAGTCACTTTGGGCGCGCCTCCAGCAGATCCCCAGCCCCAGCTTCCACCGGATATTCGGGGAGCCCCTGCCGGAGGGTCTGGAGATCGACCCCTTGTGTCCAGGGGGGTTACAAATGAGCAAAGGATCCTCCTTCCCTCGAGCCTGGCTGAGCTCAGGCGCTGGGATGGTGCAGGATCGCTCCAGCCAAGCCCTCATGTCCTTCCAGTGGGAAGGGCGGCCAAGGCGAATGGTCGACCTCTGCGCGGCACCCGGGGGCAAGACCACCACCCTGGCCCTCCGCTGGCCAGGGGCCGAGCTGATCGCCGTGGAGCAGGATGCCCGCCGGGCCCGGCGCCTAGAGCAGAACCTTCACCAGAGGCACCTCCACGCCAAGGTGGTCGTGGAGGACGCCGAACGTTGGCTCCGACAGGAAGGCGAGGCCTTCGACCTGATCCTGCTGGATGCCCCCTGCTCCGCCAGCGGAACCCTCCAAAAGCATCCCGAACTCGCCTGGATTGGCGGGAATATCAAGCTGCAAAGACTCCAGGACATCCAAAGACGGCTCCTCCATGCGGCCTTGGGTCGGCTCGCGCCCGGAGGCCTCCTGATCTATGCCGTGTGCTCCTGGTTCCCCGAGGAAGGCTTGGCCCACCGGGAGTCCTTGCTGAACACCCATCCCCAAGCCGTCCCAATCCCCATCTGGGAACCCAAGTTCGGCCTCTCGGAGGAGCCCACCTCCATCTTCCTCCCCGATCCCCTCACGTGGCCAGGCGAGGGCTTCCAGGGGTTCGCCCTCACCCGCAGCTAGAATGGATCTTCGGGTCGTCCCGAAGGAGAGACCATGAATCCCTATGTCAGCATCGTGATCCCCATCTTCAACGAGGAAGAGAATATCCAGGCCCTTTGGGAACGGCTCTCCACCACGCTGAAGACGGCCTTTCCCACCGAGGCGCGGGGGTGGGAGGTGCTCTTCACGGACGATGGCAGCCGGGATCGGAGTCTGGAGATGCTCGTGGCCATCGCCCAGGACGAACCCAGGGTCAGCGTGGTGGAATTCAATCGGAACTATGGACAACACAGCGCGATCTTTGGGGCCTTTGCCATGGTGTCCGGCCAAGTGGTGGTGACCCTGGATGCGGATCTCCAGAACCCCCCGGAGGAGATTCCGAAACTGGTGGCGAAGATCGACGAAGGCTTCGATGTGGTGGGCGGGTGGCGCCAGGGGCGCATGAACAACGACAGCCTGTTCAGGACCTTGCCCAGCAAGATCGTCAATGCCGTCACCCGCCGTACCACCGGGGTCAAGATGAACGACTATGGCTGCATGCTGAGGGCTTACCGGCGGGAGGTGGTGGACGCCATGCTTCAGTGCAAGGAACGTTCGAGCTTCATTCCAGCCTTGGCCAACAGCTTCGCCAAACGCATTGCCGAGGTTCCTGTGGGCCACGCCGAGCGGGCCGCCGGCACCAGCAAATACGGTCTGTGGAAGCTCATCAACCTTCAGTTCGATCTGCTCACCAGCTTCAGCATCCTGCCCCTGCAGATGCTCAGCGTCCTGGGGGTGCTGGTGGCCACCCTGGGCTTTGGCCTCTTCCTTGGGATCATGGTCTACCGGTTCGTCAATCCCGAGGGCACGGTGCAGGGCGTCTTCACCCT
>CAZPUI010000776.1:0-2792 GCA_964589695.1 uncultured Solibacteraceae bacterium
CTGGCCCTGGTGCAGGAGATGGCCACGGGGGAGGGGGTTTTGGTGCTGAAGGGGGCCCAGACCCTCGTGGCGGGTGGGGCAGATCCCCGGGTGCTGGTGAACCCCACGGGGCATCCGGGACTGGCCACGGGGGGCACGGGGGATTTCCTGGCGGGGATGGTGGCGGCCCTCACCCTTCGGGCCCTGCGTCGGGGACGGGACCTGAAGACGGCGGTGGCCACCGCCGTGTGGCTCCACGGTGCCGCCGCGGATCGTTTGGGTCAGGGGCCGCTCTTGGTGCGAGAGTTGGGGCCGAGTCTGGGGGCATTGCTCCGGGAGAAGCGCTATGGAAGGGAGTGACATGAACGAGGGGGGACCGCCCGGCCGCGAAGCGGCCTCTGCGTCCCCCCTCGCGCTCCCCCACTTGGTATCCGGGCAAAGCCCGGATACCAAGTCTGAATTCCTTCAAGACGAGGCGGCCACGGAGGCACTGGGTCTGCGGTGCGGCCAGGGTACACCTCCGGGGGGGACCTGGCTTCTCACCGGCGAATTGGGGGCCGGTAAGACCACCTGGGTGCGGGGATTCCTCGCCGGGTTGGGGGGCGATCCGGATCAGGTGGCCAGCCCCACCTATGCGGTGCTCCATCGCTATGAAACCCCGACGGGTCGACTCTTCCACCTGGATCTCTACCGCTTGGGGGCCGGCGGCGCCTGGACCCTGGGGCTGGAGGAGCAGGTGGGCCCCCAGGACCGCCTGGTGGTGGAGTGGGCGGGCAGGGAAGGGCCCTGGCCCACGGCCTGGGTGGCCCAGCTCGCCCTTGAAATCGAAGGGGAAGGGCGCCGGGCTCGGTGGTGCACGGTACAGGATTAAAGTTCGGAATCGACCCGCTAGCCAAAATGCGGTCATTCCGAACTAACGAAAAAAAAGACGTGGTTGTGTCCAGAGTTGATGGAGGTAGGATGATCGCAGGAGGAATTCCATGGCGATCATCGAGATCAGCGCCCAACCAGGAAAGGATTTCAAGGGGGATGTGCTTGTGGTCCCCGTATTCTCAGGGCGGGAACGACATCGTTTGCCCCTGGCCATTAGCAAGGTTGCCCGCCAGGTGATGGACGAGAATGTCTTCAAGGCCGATGTTCTGGAACTCGTGCCCCTGCATCATCCCAACGGCGTGTAGGACTGCCGCTGGATGCTGCTGCTTGGACTCGGGGACGAGGAGCGGGTGACCCTCAACAAGATCCGCAAGGGGGTGGGGGCCGCCGTTCGCTTCGCCCTCAAGAAGGGCTGGAAGCGTGTGGGAATCATCTCGCCCTCCACTTCCAACCTGGAACACGACCTGGTACAGGTGGCCGTGGCCGAAGGTGCCTTGCTGGCCAACTACGATTTTGCAGCATTCAAGGGCAAGCCCGAACCCAAGCACATCGATTTCATCGAAATATTCTCCAACGGAGATGACACACGCAAGTCGCGGCGCCTTCTGCCGCAGATCGAAGCGGGTGCGGAGGCCTGTCATCGCGTACGGGATCTTGTGAACACACCGGCGGGAGACCTGTTTCCTGAGACATTTGCGGCCGAAGCGGTGAAACTTGGCAAGGAACTGGGTTTCGGTGTGGAAGTGATGGAACCTGAAGCTTTGGCTGCGGGCCACTTCAATGCCCTCCTGGCCGTGGGGCAGGGTTCTGCCCGCACACCCCGGATGGTCCAGCTGGCCTACACCCCCAAGGAGAAGGCCAAGAAGCACGTGGTGCTGGTGGGCAAAGGGGTCTGCTTCGACAGCGGTGGCCTGAATGCCAAGGATGCCTCGGGCATGGAGAACATGAAGGACGATATGACGGGGGCCGCGATCGTCTTGGCCACCGTGGCGGCCTTGGCCCGGCTCCAGGCACCCGTCCAGGTGACGGGGCTCATCGGCCTGGTGGAGAACGTTCCCTCGGGGACCGCCTTCAAACCCGGGGATGTGCTCCGCAGCCGTAGCGGCAAGACCATCGAAGTGCTCAATACGGATGCAGAGGGTCGGCTGGTCCTGGCGGACCTCCTGGACTACGCCGCGACCTTCGAGGCGGACCATGTCATCGACCTGGCCACCCTCACGGGGGCGGCCCTGGTGGCCATGGGCGATGGGGTCAGCACCATCTTCGGCACGGACCAGAAGCTGGTGGACCGACTCATCGATGCGGGCGCTGGTGTGGGCGAGCACCTCTGGCAGCTCCCCCTGGTGGAGGACTACCGGGAACAGCTGCGCAGCCACGTGGCGGACATCAAGAACATCACCTCGGGTCGCTGGGGCGGTGCCATCACCGCGGCCCTCTTCCTGAAGGACTTCGTCAAGCAGGACAGCTGGGCCCATGTGGACCTCTCCAGTTCCTGGAGCGCCTCGGAAAAGGACTACCGGACCGTAGGTGGCACGGGCGATGGTCCCCGTTGGCTGCTGGAGTGGCTCCTGAACGGGTGATGTCGGTCGCCCCTGTTTCGAAGGTCGTTCTTGGATAATAGGGGCTTTCCATGTCAGATCCCCTTGACCCCTGAAGGGGAAGTGGCTTTGATGGGAAAGCCCTTACTTTGCATACATCCCTGGAGAGCCCAATGGAGCCGATGGAGACCCTGACCAAGGCCGACCTTTCCCGTCATTTGATGGAAAACCTGGACTTCTCCAAGAAGGACGCCGACACCATGGTGAACGCGTTCCTGGAGAGCATCATCGAGAGTCTGAGGGTGGGGGATGGAGTGGAGCTCCGGGGTTTCGGCAGCTTCCGCCTCCGGGACCGCCAGGGGCGCACGGGCCGCAACCCCCGCAGTGGCCAGTCCATCGAAG
>CAZPUI010000777.1:0-2784 GCA_964589695.1 uncultured Solibacteraceae bacterium
CGAGGCATGACAGGATAGAGGGAAGGAAGGGGCGATGCACAGGCATGCAAACTCCATGTGTTTGATGGGAGTGTCACCGAAATGAGTAATAGCAGTTCACGGGTTAATTCAGCCCTATCGCCCACATCACACCACCTCGTCAACCACCATTTTTCTTGTGCAGAATGGCGTCACACTCCGGGTTTCACGCGAAGCCCACGGTGCACCCCAAAACCCCGCGCTTAAATTCATTTAATACACCGACATCATATTCAATACCCCTCCCGGCATGGGGAGGGGCCTTGAGGGACTTCCATGGTCACTGGGTGATGTACATCCCAGATGTCGTGCCGAACACAAGGCGAGGGCCCACGCCTGGAACCGCAGGATGGACGTGGAGGCTGCCCCGCTGAAGATTGCCCCAGAATGCCGGAGAACTCCAGATGACGGATCCCGTGAGGCTATCAACGGCTGTCATCGCACCCGCACTGGGCGAATTGCCAAGCATGAGCAGGGATCGATCGGGGCGCTGCTCCAGCATGTGAAGGGAGGTGCTGGTGGCAGGCACGGTGCAAGCAGCAACCTGGGTGAGGGATTTCGCGTAGGTTTTCAGGGTCGCCGTACTGGGATAGCTGGAAGTCAAAAGGACGTGGATCAGCGGATCCTGGGTCGTTCCTCCCAGCACCATGTCCACGCCACCCGTCAGGTTCAAAGAACCGGCCTCCACCCAGCCAATGGGCCCGCCGACCTGGCGGTAGGTCACCAGACGGGTGCTGGTCAGCACGAGCAGTTCCACCTTGCCATCCCCATCCAAATCCGCGATGCCGACCGCGAGGCCGCTCCCCCCGATTTGGACGCTCTTCCAGAGCTGCTGGTTGTTCTTGGCATCGAAGATGGTGAGGTAGCCTTCCGACGTGAGAGCCAGGATGTCCGGCGCCCCATCCCCGTTGCAATCGGCATGGGTAAGCGCCTTTACCCCGCCAATCTCCAGGGGTGAGGTCCATAGGGTCTTCCAGGTTCGCGGATCGATCAAGGTCAGATACTCGTCGTAAAGATTGGCAGTGGCCATCACGACTTCGTCCATCCCATCGCCGTCCAGGTCCATCACATCGACACAACCCAGTCGGGACCAGTTCGATCCGAACTCGGGGCTGACCGAGAATGCATGGGTGTCGGGGTCCATCAGAAGCAACCGAGCGCCCTCATAACCGCTGTCGGTCTCCGGTGTCATGAACACGAGGCCCGTGCGGCCACTTCCGAGACGCACAGGATGACCGCCCACGAAGGGACCGTCCAACTGGGCAGGGTTAATCCCCTTCCAAAGTAGGCTAACCGTCGGATTCACGTTGGCAATGACCAAGATATCTTCGCCCGTATGTGTAACCCCTGTTCCCCACACAAGTTCGAGCTTCCCATCACCGTTGACATCACCCACGGCCAAGGCCGACACGCCGTGATCCTGAGAACTCATCTGGCTCACAAGCTCCAGCGCGTTCGAAGCAACCTTGTAGCGGTAAACGGTCACCTCCCCCCACTGCCCATCGCCAATCAGAATCTCTTTCAGTCCATCCCCATCGAGGTCCGACAGACACATTGAATCGTTGTCGAATACCGCTTTTTCCCAAATCGGAGACTTGTAATCCGCACGGAAACCCCGAACGCTATCCCAATTAGCCATTCCAACAATCTGATCGACACCGGAAGCATCCAACTTTCCACACGCCACCTGCAGACCGAAGCCATTCGGGTAGTCCCAGGTGATGGCCTGGGTCTTGCCGTGGATCACCTGTCCCGAGGCGAGGACGATGTCCAGGGCAGGATCCAGATCCACCTGTCCAATGGCCATGGAGACGCTCCCACGAAGGTTCTCAAGACGCCACTTCAAACCCAGCGTTCCAGCATCAAGAACAAGTACTGAACCGGTCCCTGGGTTCCAATAGTAATCGGAGGAGCTGACCAGGCAGATCACCTCCTGCTTGCCGTCTCCGTCCAGATCCGCCAGCTTCAGATCCCGCGCATATCCGGTCTTCGTATCGTGATACCGGGCGATCTCCCGCCGGGTCACGCCATCCAGCAGCACCACATCCTGCCCTGCCGCGAAAACGATGTCCGGCCGCCCATCCCCCGTCAGGTCCTGCACCACCAGGCAGGAACCATTGACCGTGGTCAGCGGGCTGGGGGCCGCCCATCGCTGCACGCAGGTCGCACCATCCCAACCGAATTCCAGTAGCCCCAGCCGGGAGACCATCATGATCTCAGCCTTTCCGTCGCCATCCATGTCGACGACTTGAAGGCTGTTGAAGTTCTGAGGCACTTCGAAACCCGTCCGCCGCACAGGATCCTTTCGCCCCGGATCGGACACCGTCACCTTCCCCTTCAACCGCAACTCAGGCAGCACCTTCGACTGGATGCTGTACGCAACCTCCAGCGAGGGTCCGAACATCGGCAATTCCACCGGCCAAGTCACTTGGCCGTCCGGGCTTACCGTCATTCCCACGGGGCCGTACTCCAGCTGGAACTCACCCACGGGCACGGTGGTGGACACCTGGAACGTCATGGTGCTTCCGTAGGCCACCATGGCCGCTGCATTGGAGCTCAGCTCCGGTACCTGCACCGTCACGCTCCGGGTCGATGTGCGCCCACTCCCTGTCACGCTCAAGGTGTAGGTGGTCGTCCCCGTTGGCTTGACCTCAAGGCTTGCACCGCTCGCCACGGAGGCACCTCCCGGGGTCACCACGCCCGTGCCGCCCCGGTATTCAGCCTTCAGCATCACCTTGCCCCCGGAAACCACCACTGCAGGTGTTG
>CAZPUI010000778.1:0-2781 GCA_964589695.1 uncultured Solibacteraceae bacterium
ATCCCGCAGGGCCGCCCGGTGATTGGGGAGACCGTCGCGCTCATGTCCTCGACCTCTCCGGCCAGAAAGCCCCCGACCTCCGGGCCTTGTCCCACCAGCGCTCCAGGCGGCTGATCTCCGCACCGACATCCCGCGAAACGTCGTCCAGGGATTCCCCACGGAACAACCGCATCACGATCTCCAGATTCCATCACTTGCTCCAACGCTGGATCTCAGCGGACATCGGCACCTCCCACCACCAGCATGCCGATCCACACGACGGCTTTGCCGTTAGCCCTGCAACCATCCGCCTTCGGGCGGAGGCCGCAAACCGCAAGGACCGCTTCGCTTGGCGCCCCCGGCCCAAAGGCTCCAGCACTCCGCCATGACGGGAAAGCCTGGGCCTCCGCCAGGCATTCCGGGGCATGGTGCACCTTGGCTCGGTTTTTCTCGCTCAGCTCGAAGTAATAGGTGGGATGGAGGGGCAGGCCTGTTCCACACAGACCTTGTGGTTGAGCGCCACGTTCACCAGGGCCGGGGTGCAAAGGTATAGGTCGAGGCAGGCCTCCCAGAAGTCCGCCGGCGCCGAAGCCGGGTCTCGAAGCGCCGCCTCGGCCCCCGCCAGCACCACCTCCAACCGAGCCCCCACCCGCACCAGAGCCTCCCGGTAGGTCACCTCGAAGGCCATGGTCGGGGGCGGATCGTCCCAGTGAGCATACAGCAAGCGGCGCAGCAAGCCTGACTCCAGGCTTTCAGCCTAGCGGGTTCCGAATCCGCGGGGCGGATTCGGAAAGGGGTGGGTGTTGGAGGGAGGCTCGAAGGTGCAGGACGCCGATTCCCACAGAGAGGATCTGGATGGCAATGGGCTGAGGTCCCGAACCCATTGAGAGTATGGCCAGCACGAAATGGGCCGCAGAGGAGCACAGCAGCACCAGCCCGTCGTTCCGAGGCCTGGAACGCTGACCCGCGGCCCGGAAGGCCGCGAGGGCTGCGCGCAGTGCGCCGCTGGCGAGGAGGCCGAACACGAAGAAGCCCCCGGGGTCTCGATACACCACGGACATGGCCATGGCCCAGAGCAGCAGCCCACCGAAGGCCAGATCCAGCCAACCGCTGACGCCCAGCAGGCTCATGCGATTCCAGGCACCCTTGCTCACCATCGCGCCCTCGCCATTCGCGTCCCCTTCCAGCACCATGCCTCCACCCCTAGCCCTGAGTGTCAGGAGGTGAACTTTCCGTTCCCCGCCGGACCGCCCCGGAAGCGTGACCGCTACACTGATCGCAACGACTCATGCTGGGACCTTCCATGCCCCATAGGGTGCCGATCGCCCCCCAGCCCCGGCCCAAGCCATCTCCGCGTGCTCCGACGTTCTCCGCGACCTCCGCATCTCAGATGTCCCTTCCAGGAACGCCACGAAGACGACCCATCGATTCACCCCACTTCGCCATTCATGACTCCCCGGAGGTTCCATGCGCCTGTCCCTTGGCTTTCGCAAAGGCCATCTGCCCCTTCTCGCGGGCCTGGTGGCACTGGGGGTGGGCTTCGGGGTGGGGCTGGGGCTTCGGGCCACGGGGCAGGGCTGGGCGCTGCAGACCGCCGGGGGCTTTGCGGTGGTGGGGGAACTTTGGGTCAATGCCCTGCGCATGACCTTGGTGCCCCTGGTGGTCTCCCTCCTGGCCTCCAGCGTCCTGGACCTGGGGGATGTGCGGGCCCTGGGGCGCCTGGGGTCGCGCTCCCTGCTGCTCTTCCTGGGGCTCCTGCTGGGCTCCGCCGTGCTGGCGGCGGTGGTGGGTCCCCTGTGGCTGGGGAAGGTGGGTCAGGGGGCAGGGGGTGAGGCCCTTCTCAAGGCCCACGCCATGACCTCGATGCCCACCGTGGAACTGCCCACCCTGAAGGGGTTCCTCCTGGGCCTGGTGCCGGCCCAGCCCCTGAAGGCCGCCGTGGACGGGGCCATGCTGCCGCTTATCTTCTTCACCCTGGCCTTTGCCCTGGCGGCCACGCGGTTGCCGGAGCCCCTGCGTACCACCATGGCCCAGGGCTGCCGGGCCCTGCGGGAAACCATGCTCCTCCTGGTCCGGGGCGTCCTGGTGTTCACGCCCCTGGGGGTCTTCGGCCTCTCCGTGGCCCTGGGCGCAGGGCCTGGCCTCGCGGCGGCAGGGGCCCTGGGCCGCTACGTCCTGGTGCTCTGCGGGCTCCTGATCCTCACCACCCTGGCCCTCTACCCCCTGGTGGGGCTATTGGGCGGAGGCATGCTGCGTTTCGCCAAGGCCTGCCTGCCCGCCCAGGCCGTGGCCCTGGGTACCCGTTCCTCCCTGGCCTCCCTCCCCGCGCTCATTGAAGGCTACCGGACCCAGTATGGCGAACGCCCCGGTGTCACGGGCTTCGTCCTGCCCCTCTCCGTGTCCACCTTCAAGCTCAACACCCCCGTGTCGGACCTGGTGGGCCCCCTCTTCCTGGCGGCCCTCTATGGCGCCCACCTCACGGCCCCCCAGATTGCCACCATGACCCTGGTGGCCGTGGCCATGAGCTTCAGCAACCCCGGCATCCCCAGCGGCGGCCTCTTCGTGGTCACCGCCCCCGTCATGATGAGCGTGGGTCTGCCCCTGGAGGGCATCGGCCTCCTCATCGCCGTGGACGCCATCCCCGATATCCTGGCCACCTTTACCAATGTCACCGGCGACATGGCGGTGGCGGCCCTGATGCCGAGGGAGGGGGGCGCCATGGTGGGCGCGGCGGAATCCGAAGGACAGGCCTAGCCCAACTTCCGCATTCCAGTCTCTAACCCCTTTTGTTTGCAATCCCGG
>CAZPUI010000779.1:0-2779 GCA_964589695.1 uncultured Solibacteraceae bacterium
GGGCACCACGCTGCCCAGAATCCACCACAACTTGTTGCGATTCATAGGCCGCCCCCAATGATCCTCGTTTGGGTTTCGTTTCGGCACAGAACGGTTTTAGATGGGTTCTGGTCTCGGGTTCGGTGGCATCGCGGCACCAAGGAATGCCACCATGTCCCATGGTCCGTTGCTGCAAGACTGCCCGCCCCGTTCCCGCCAGCCTCAAGGCCGCAGGCCTCAAGCGCACCGCCCCCCGGGAGGCCCTGCTCCAGGTGCTGGAGAACTCGGATAGGCCCCTCCGGGTGGAGGAGATCCGCCAGGCCCTGGCGGAGCCCCGCCCGGGGGTGCCCACCCTCTATCGGAACCTCCAGCGCTTCGTGGACGAGGGCTGGGTGGAAGTCCTGGCGGGTCCCGACCAGGCCTGGCGCTATGTCCGCTGCCTCAGCCAGGAGCACCACCACCACATCCAATGCCAGTCCTGCGGCCGCATGGGCGAGGTGGAGGGCTGCGGCCTGGAATCCGCCCTTCAGGACCTGGAGGCCCGGAGCGGTTTCCAGATCCTCCATCACCAGCTCACCCTCCACGGCCTCTGCCCCGACTGCCAGCGGAACTCCCGGAAACCCGCGCCATGACCCCGCCCTCTGGTCAACCCCAAGTCCACTTTGATCCCGACCTCGGCCACCTGTCCCTCACCTTTGCCGATGGCCCCAGCCTGGTGTCCTTCCTCCGGGAGGCCCATGGTCAGGGAGCCTTCCTGGTGCACCTGGACACCGAGCCCCAGCCCTTTGCCACCCTGGCGGGTAGCGCCCGGGTGGGAGCCGAGGACCGCCTGCAATTCCAGGTCTGTGTGGTGCAGATCTTCGCCGAGGCGCACGCCTTCGGCGTGGCTTGCCAGCTCCTGGACTGGAACGAAGCCGCCTGGCTGGAGGTCCAGCGCCGCTGCCTGGCTCCTGCCCCCGAAGCCCCCAAGGAGGACGAGACCTTCGGCACCTCCCCCATCTTCCGCATCAAGGAGATGGACCTGCCCCAGAAGATGCAGCTGGCCCTCAAGGCGGACCGGGCGGAACGGCAGTTGCTGTGCCGGGAGACCGCGCCCATGGTGCTCCAGAACCTGCTCAGCAACCCGCGCCTGGAGGCCGAGAACGTCCTGGCCATCGTGAAATCCACCTTCGCCACGTCGGAGATCTTCCAAAGGGTGGCCACGGACCGGCGCTGGATGGCCTCCGCGGAGATCCGCACCGCGGTGGTGCGCAATCCCAAGACCCCCAGCCTCATCGCCCAGCGCCTGCTGGAGACCCTGCCCATCACCGAACTGCGGGACATGGCCAAGATGGGCTCCCTGCGGGAGGATCTGCGCCAGGCGGCGCTGCGGGTCTACATGAAGCTCAGCGGGCAGCGGTAGGGGCTGTTTTCAAATTGCTTGCTACCAACCGCGGTAGTCCAGTCGGTAGCGCTGGCGGCATTCCTTGCGTGTGCTGGCGTAGACCCCCGTGCGCTGGGCGAGCTGTTCCGCCTGGGCCATGCGCCGGGCGATGTCTCGCACGGACAAGCGGATGCGTTCGAGTTGAAGGGCCTGATTGGGTTTGGCCCTGCCCTGGATAGACGCGGGTTCCATGAGGGCAAACCATTCGCGGTCGAAGCTGCCCACCACCCGTCCCTCGAACCCCGTGTTCATGAAGGTGCGCCAAAGGTCATCCAGGCTGTCCGCCAGCTGGGCGATCTGGGCCAGGCGCTGCTGGTATTCCTGGGTTCCCCGCAGCCGCACATCCTCGATCGGGGCGGACTCGGCGCCCTGTGCCGTGGGCCTCGGATCGCGGTCGGGCGGCGCATCGTCGGAGCGTGGGGCCCTCAGCTGCCCCTGGAGCAAGTCCTGGATGTGGGTACTGGCCACGGCGAAGTTGATGCCCTTGGCGTCCCGCAGACCGCCGGTGTTCACGCCCAGAACCCGGCCATGCCGGTCCAGAAGGGGGCCCCCGCTGTTGCCTGGATTGAGGGCCGCGTCCGTCTGGATCACGGTGGTGCCCTGCATCTGGCGGACACCACTCAACACCCCTCGGGTCGCGGTGTTGGCCATGCCCAGGGGTGCCCCCAGGGCCATGACCTCCTGCCCCGTACGCGCCTCGTCATGGAGGACCAGGGGCAGGAAGGACTGACCGTAATTTGGGTTCAGGGTCTTGAGCACAGCCAGGTCGTGTTCCTGGGACAGGGCCGACACGGTGGCGGAAGTGGTCTCACCGCGGGCAAACCGAAGGGTCACCGTGGGCCGATTCCCCACCACGTGGAAATTGGTCACCAGGGTGTCGTTGGCCACGAAAAAGGCGCTCCCCGAGGCCGAGGCGGTCTCCACCCGGACCAGGGCGGGCAGGGCTCGCCCCACCACATCCTCCCAGGGCTCCGTGGCCCCGGACTCGCCCCGGGCAGTCGAGTCCATGGGGACGCTGGGGGTGCTGATGCTTCGAAGGATGGGTCCCGCCTCCTCCACGGGGAGGGCCAGGATGATCTGGTACGTCGCCACCGCCGCCCGCACAGCCCCCTCCTGATCCACGCCAGGCTTGTCCAGGGAGGCCAGGGCCCGCAGGCCGCTGGGATCCGATGCCAGGTGGGTCCGGGTCAGTTCCTGCATGCGCCGCGCGACCCAGGCGCTGTCCGTGGCCACGGGCACCAGCGCCCCTTCGGGTCGCACCAGCGCGGCGGCGGCCTCGGACATCTTCCGATCCAGCGCGGGGGAAAGGGGTACGAAGCCGCCAGGCTGCGCCCCCTGGGGGTGAAGGAAGGCAACAGCCGCCCAGGGACGTTGCCC
>CAZPUI010000780.1:0-2774 GCA_964589695.1 uncultured Solibacteraceae bacterium
GACGGCACCATCGCAACCACCTTCACCTTCCGCAAAGACTCCTTCGACGGCCCCATGAAGCGCTTCGAGCCCCGGGGCTTCGTGAAGGACCGGACGAGCAACGCCGTGTGGGGCATGCGCTTCCTGTGGCCCTTCAAGGCGGATTACCGCATCGTCCACCTCTCCCAGGATGGAGGGGTCACGGTGATAGGTCGAGAGAAGCGGGATTACGTGTGGATCATGGCCCGGCAGCCCCGGATCCCGGAAGGCCAGTACCAGGAGCTGCTCCGAATGCTCCAGGCCCAGGGCTATGACCCCGGCCGTATCCAGAGGGTGCCCCAGCGATGGAACTGACCCGCACCTTTCGAACCGTCACCGACCTGCCCCTGCCCCGAGCCCAGGTCTTTGCGTTCTTCTCGGACCCCCGCAACCTGGAGCGCTTGACCCCACCCTGGCTGGGTTTTCGCATCCTCACGCCGGAACCCCTGCCCGTGGGGGAAGGGGCGGTCTATGACTATGCCCTGCGGCTGCGGGGCCTTCCCCTGCGCTGGCGCACCCTCATCGCGGCCTGGCGGGAGGGCCAGGGGTTCGAGGATCTCCAAATCCGCGGCCCCTACGCCCTCTGGCACCACCGCCATACTTTCGAGGACCTACCCGAGGGAGGCACCCGCATGACGGACGAAGTCCACTACCGCCTGCCCTTCGGCCTCCTGGGGGCCCTGGCCCTGCCCCTGGTGAAGCGGGATGTGGCACGGATCTTCGCCTGGCGGGAGGCGGCCCTGCGGGCCTATCCAACCATCGGTGCGTCGGGCAAGCCAGGGCGCTGTAGGCTTGGCGGCGAGGACGACGGCCTTCTGCGTGAAGCCCCTGCCATGGGTAGCTGCGCCTCTCCATTGGCCAGTAGACGCACCGAGGCGGGCTGATGGACGACCTGGGGTCGGGTGCCCGAAGCAGGGCTACCATGGACCCATGGTGAAACGAGGCCTCCAGCGTTTTCTCAGCACGTGGCTCGCGGGGCTCCTGGCCCTGCTGCCCCTGGTGCTCACCCTGGCGCTGCTGGCCTGGGTGGTCCGGCTGGTGCACCAGTACATGGGACCGGGCAGCCTTCTGGGACGCGCCCTCTCCCACTTCGGAAGGCCCTTCGCGGAGCACCCGCTCACCGAGTACGCGGTGGGGGCGGTCCTGCTTCTGGCGGTGATCTTCCCCCTCGGCCTGGTGGTGAAGTCCCGCCTCAAGGCGCCGCTGCTTGGGCTCTTCGAGGCCGCGATGCGCCGCATTCCCGTGGTAGGCAGCTTCTACAATTTGGCCCACCGCTTCGTGAGCCTGCTGGACCAGAAGCAGGATGCGGATATCGCCGCCATGCGGCCGGTCTGGTGCTTCTTCGGCGGGGAGGGCACGGCGGTGCTGGGACTGCTGCCCAACCCGGAGCCCATCCTGATGGACGGCCAGCCCTACCTGGCGGTCCTCGTGCCTACGGCCCCCGTGCCCATCGGCGGCGGACTCCTGTACGTGCCCCAGGCCTGGGTGCGACCCGCCCAGATCGGCGTGGACACCCTGACGAGCATCTACCTCTCCATGGGGATCGTGGCGCCGCCTGGACTGGCCAAGGCGATCAGGGCGGAAGGACGCTGAGACCGGGAGCACCTTCACGCGCGACTCGCCCACCAGGAATCCATCGGTGCCATAGGGCAGGCGGAATCAGCCGCTCCCGATGGGTTGACAGCGGTTGTCCATGCCGATGGAAGTGGCCATGCGGCAGAAGAAGAGACCGCCGGGCTTCAGCAGGCGCCAGGAGCCCTGGCGCACAGACGGACCGCCGTACCCTCCTCTGCGGGGAACATCCGTTCCACCCTCAGCTCGTCCGTGGTCACATCCTGGGCGGTGCCGAAGGTGGCAATCACCGCGAAGAGGGTGAGCCGCAGGCCGTCCCTTTCCAGCACCACGGGGAGCACGGGCAGGCGTGACATCTCCTGCGCCATGGCCTTGATCTCGGGATTCTGGAGCGGAGCGAGCTCTAAGGGCTTCGTGGCCAGGTCCGCGCCTCCATGGGCCTCCGCCTTGGCCCTTGCCCTGAGGGACGTCGGCTACCTGGGCATTCTGCTCCCCCACTTCCGGTCCTGTGGGGCGGCACAGGTGCTGTCCGACCTCGTCATCGCCTGCACCCTGGGCTGGGTCTAAATGGTGTCCGATGCCCCGACGCGAAGCCTGAAGGCCTGGCCCTATGTGATGGTCACCCTGGTTGCGGGCTCCTTCGGCCTCCTTGGCTTCCTGGTGGCGCGGGACTGGCGGGCCAAGGGCGAAACCGTTTAACTTGAACCCCCCCTTGGGTCCAATAGCCCCGGATGGGGCTTCGAGACACAACTCGGCGAGGTGAAGGGGAAGGAGGCACCTTTGCCTCAGGTCACCACCCTTTCGATGCGTCGGTCGGGGATGAGCCACATCAGGGCCACGGCCACGGAGAGGGCTAAGCCGATCCAGGGGCTGAAGGGACTCAGGCCCACGGCGAAAAGGTAGGCCACAAGACTCACGACCCCCTTGCGATCCCGGCCCACGGCCTGGGCCAGGGCACTCTCGGCCCCATGGTGCTTCACCAGTTCGCGGCTCAGCAGGAAGTAGGCGAAACCCGCCATGAGCAGCACCAGGTTGTAGAGGATCACCGGGTTGCGCCCGAAGTGGTTCTCCCCCATCCATCCCGTGGCGAAGGGCAGCAGGCTGAGCCAGAAGAGCAGGTGCATGTTGGCCCAAAGGATCTTCCCGTTCACCTTCTGGGCGGCCTGGAGCAGGTGGTGGTGGTT
>CAZPUI010000781.1:0-2767 GCA_964589695.1 uncultured Solibacteraceae bacterium
TCCAGATCGAACAGGGGGCTGCGACGGCACCCGGCCCGGGGCTGACCTCCAAGGAGGACGTGAAGCTCCTGAGCCAGGACATTCGCTACCTCAAGACCGGCACCCTCGGCAGCGGCGTCCCCCACTACCGCCGGGGCTGGTTCCTGGTGCTGCTGATCCTCCCCCTGGGGGGCTGGGTGGGCGCCCTGGTGGTGGCCCACCGGACCCGATCGGCCCAATTGGATGTGGCGGGGACCCGCTACCGCCAGGCCGCCAAGGTGGCCCAGAAGGGTCTGCGCCACGCCGAAAAGCTCCTGGCCGCGGGCACCGACCTCATGGCCTTCCACACCGAAGTCACCCGGGCCCTCTACCAGTACCTGGGCGACAAGCTGCGCCTCCAGCCCGCGGACATGTCCATGGATGCCGCCCGGGAAGGTCTCGCCGCCCGTGGCGTGGAGGCCCCCCTCTGTGACCGCATGAAGGAGGTCCTGGAGGCCAGCGAGAGGGCCCGCTTCGCCCCCGTGATGGAGGGTGGGGAGGCCCTGCACCAGACCTTTGACGCCGCCCGGACCTTGATCATGGACCTGGAACGCACCCTGGGAGGTCGATGATGGGCGCCGCACCCCTGCATCACCGATGGACCACCGTCTTGACCTCCGCCGCAGCGGCTCGGTTCCCTGCCCTGCGCTGCCTGGGGCTCCTCCTCGCCCTGGTCGGCCCTTCGGGGCTGGCCCAGACGCCCCAGCAGGGATTCGAACGGGCGAACCAGCTGTACCAGGCGGGCAAGTTCGCCGAGGCGAAGGACCAATACGAGCAGCTGCTCCGGGCCGGGAACCAGGGCGCGGCCCTGGAATACAACCTGGGGAACGCCTGCTACAAGTCAGGCAAGCTGGCGGAGGCCATCCTGCACTACGAGCGGGCCCGGCGGCTGAACCCCTCGGACGAGGACCTCCGGCACAACCTGCGACTGGCCAACCTCCAGGTCGTGGACAAGATCGAGGTGGCCCCACGCTTCTTTCTGTGGGAGGCCTGGGAGGCCCTCAAGGGCGCCTTCTCCCTGGATGCCATCACCTGGCTGGGCTGGTTCGCCTACACCCTCTGCCTGGGGGCCCTGGCCCTTCTGCGCCTGGGCCGCACCTATGCCCAGCGGAAGGCCGCCCTGGTGGGCGCCCTTGTCAGTGGGGGGTGCTGCCTCCTCCTCACCGCCACCTTCCTGGGGAAGCGGCACGATCTGCTGCGCCAGGACATCGCCATCGTCCTTGCGGACTTCTCCACCCTCAAGCACGCCCCGGACGCCACCAGCGGCGATGCCTTCGTGCTCCACGCCGGGGTCAAACTCCATATCCTGGACCGGGTCAACGGCTGGGCCAAGATCCGCATCGCCGATGGAAACGTGGGGTGGATCCCCGAGAAGGACCTGGGGGTCGTGTAGGACAACGAAGCGTTTGGGCGAACTTTCAGGACACCCATTCGGGTTGATGGTCGATAGCGGACCATCGGCGAAGGCTGAGACGCGGATCGCGCAGAGGAAGCTGGAGAGCATGGAGCGGGCTGATCACAGGAAACCCAGGGCGGTGGTGACGAAACCCAAACGGGGTAGGGTTTTCAGTTTCGACAGTAGCTATCTCTTTTCGAGCCCCTGAAGTTCCACGGGAGTCCCTAAAACAAGGTCTGGCCCTTCCGCCCTCAGTTCCGCGTCGCTGCCATGTCCCCAGAGCACGGCCACGGTGCGCAGGCCGTGGGTCTTGCCGGCTTGGATGTCCACCGCCCGGTCGCCGATCATGGTGGAGCCGGGACCCGCCAGGCCCTCTTTCAGCAGCCCACCCAGCTGGGCCGCTTTGGGGATACCCAGCACCCCGCCGCTGAGGAAGGCGAAGTGCCGTCGCAGTTCGAAGTGCACCAGAATCCGCTCGGCGAAATCCACGCGCTTGCTGGTGCAGAGCCCCAGCACCACGCCGCGGCGTGAGAGTACCTCCAGGGCCTCCGCCACCCCGGGGTAGACCTCGTTCTCCGCATAGCCCACCTCGGCATAGCGCTCCCGGTAGGTGTCCACCAGGGGCATCACATTCCGCTGACCCGTAAGCCTGCGGAAGCCCTCGTCCAGGGGCGGGCCGATGAAGGGCGAGATCTCGTCCTCCCCCAGGGTCGGGTAGCCATGGGTCCGTAGGGCATGGTTGAAGCAGCGCAGGATGCCCACCTTGGGCTCCGTGAGGGTGCCATCCAGATCGAAGATCAGACAGTCGTGGGCCATTGATCCTCCAACATGGCCCGTTGGGCCTGGGCGAAGGTGATGAGGTCCGGGAAGAGGTGCTGGAAGGCAGCCATCAGCCGAGGATAGGCCCGGTCCGCATCCTCCAGACAGGCCACGAGCCCCTCCCCCCTTTTGAGCCTGCGTGCCATGCGGGTCACGGCAAATTCCACATTGCCGTAGTCGTGGTACGAGGCCAGCCAGTCGTGCTCCACCAGGGCGGGGAGGATGCGCAGGCAGGCCTCGGGAAGCAGCGACCGGTGGCGTTCCAGGGCCCGGTAGAAGGTCTGGGTGTAGTCCGGGAGACGCACCGGACACCAGGTCTCCCAGTCCCGGGCCAGGGCATGGTCGAAGACCACATCCAGCACCAGGCCACCGAAGCGCCGCCGTTCCGGTGCGAAGACCCCCAGGGCCTCCCGCACCACGGCATGGGCATCCGTGAAGGCGTCCAGGCGGCGATGGAGCCGAATCTCCCGTTCAATGACCGCCGGAAAAAGACCCGCGGGATCGCCCTTCACGAAGTCCCCCAGGAGACCCCCG
>CAZPUI010000782.1:0-2766 GCA_964589695.1 uncultured Solibacteraceae bacterium
GATCCTGGGGATAGTCCACTTCCGTGGCGTTCCAGGTGTGCAGGACCAGGGTACGTTCGGCCTCTGGCAGGATGTCGAGGTGAAGCAGCGGTCTGGAAGGGTGAAACTCCAGGATGTGGACCATCGCTTCTACTGCGCGATACATGTAGTTGCAGATTCGCTCGGGATCGAAGTTTGAGTGAACTTGGGCTTTGAAGGAAAAACCTTCTCCGTGATCATCCACTGAAAGGGTAATGGGATAGGTGGTGCGCTCTCGGTCTGACAGGACCTGGATTCCCTCTAAAATTTGAACTGTCTCGGGTTGAACAGAAGGGATAGTGGAGGTGCTGTGCCTGTAGTTGAACAGACTCGTGAAAAGTGGTGCCGGAGCCTTCACCGAGCTGCAGCGCTGAGCAAGGACGAGAGAGGCGTGCTCATGACGCATGAGCTCAACCAAGTCCTCCTGAAGCAGTCGCAGCCCCTCGGATACGGTTTTCGCACCCAGCTGGACCCGAATGGGAAGCGTGTTGATGAAGAGTCCAAGGCTTCTCTCCGCGCCTTCCGTGCCGTGGAGGCGACCGAAGAGCACGGTCCCAAAGACCACATCTTCGCGTCCCGTCAGTCGCGCCAGGACCAGGGCCCAGGCCATGTGCATCATACTGGCTGCGGTGAGCCCCAGTAGCCTAGAACGTTCTCGAATATGCAGGGATAGTTTGGGTTCCAGGCGGAGCTGGAATTCTAATAATTGTTGCTGGCTGGCTAGATGTACATCCATCAGGCCGAAAGGGGCTGTAGGTTCGGTTACGTCCGCAAGTCGGCTCCGGAAATATGCCTCATGCTTCTCGCGTGCCATGCCTCGGTGGGTAAGGGACACCATGGTTCGGAATGGGATAGGGTCAGGCAGCCTGAAACCCCTCCCGAGGAAAAGTTCCCCTATTTCGTAGCGAATGAGACTAAGGGTTGTATGGTCTCCCACTAAATGGTGCATGAGGATGAGCAGGAGCCAACGATTTTGCACTTCGTCATAAACTGCGACGAGTTTGAGCATCGGGGCTTCACGGAGATTCATTCGAAAAACAGTATGATCAAAACGGCTGAAAAGTTCTTGAGGTATGTTTGTGTTATGATTTAATGCTAATAATTCAACATTTAGCGTTGCCTTGCGCCACACAACCTGGAGTGGATCGGGAAGTTCTTCCCAGGCAATGGAAGTACGAAGGATGTCGTGGCGGTTCACCACTTCCTGAAGACAGGAAACGAACTTGTCCATTCGTTGTTTGTCATCAAAGGCCAGTAGGTGAGGCAGGATGTAGGCATCTCCAGCCGTTGATAACAAGTGATGAAAGAAAATACCCTCCTGGAGGGGTGTTAGTGGATAGAAATCTTGTAGATTTTGTCTTCCTCCCGGCACACCCATCACGATTTTTTCAATTTGCGCCTCAGTTAAAGATGTCAGTGGAGCGACTTCCCAGGGATTGGGTGGGAGAGGGGACCACCAACTTCCATCCTCGGTATCGATCAAAGCCAAAAGAGATTCTTTGTGAGTTCGTAAACATTTAACAAATTCGTCATCCATGACGCCTTCTGCCGCCAGGATGCCTAAGTTTTGGCCGTTGCGTCGAAGCTGAATGGAACGACGACTAAGTTCTTCAAGAATTTGTTCGAGCGTCATAGCGAATATTCCGTTCGGGGGGGGGGGACACTTGTTATAGATGGTTTTTGGGTGTCAGCTGCCTGATCCATTGGTAATTGCATTGCAGTGAGGATGCCTGTCAGCTTTGCTGGAGACGGTGCGAGGAACAGATCCATGACAGTGGTCCTGATCCCAATTTGGCGGAGGCGTTCCACCAGGGTGACGGCCAGGAGGCTGTGGCCCCCCAGTTCAAAGAAGCTGTCATTCCGGCCTACCCGTTCCACGTGCAGAAGCTCGGACCAGAGTCCGGCCAGGGTGGCTTCCAACTCGCCCTGGGGTGGCTCGAAGGCACGCGACGTGTAAGCGCCGGACTCCGGCGCCGGCAGCGCCTTGCGGTCCAGTTTGCCGTTGGCATTGAGGGGCAGGGCCTCCAGGTGCACGAAGGCCGAGGGAATCATGTACTCCGGCAGGCGACTGGACACATGCTGTCGCAGGGCCTCGGCGCCGGGATCGGTCTCGCCGGTGGCGTAGGCCACCAGCCGTGTGTCGCCGGGTACATCCTCCCGGGCCAGGACCCCGACCTGGCGCAGGTCGGGGTGCTCCAGGAGCCGTGCCTCGATCTCCCCCAGCTCAATGCGGAAACCCCGCACCTTGACCTGGAAGTCGTTGCGACCCAGGTATTCCAAGGTGCCATCGGGTGTCCAGCGGCCCAGGTCCCCGGTCTTATACACCCGCGCGTCGGGCTCTGAGCTGAAAGGATCCGCCAGGAAGCGCTCCGCCGTGAGCTCGGGGCGGTTCAGGTAGCCCCGGCCTACCTGGACGCCGCCGATGTGGAGTTCACCCGTGACCCCCACGGGCACGGGCTGGCCGCTGGGATCCAGGACATACATCCGTGTGTTGGCGATGGGGCGGCCCAGGGGGACGCTCTGATCGAAGGTGCCGAGACGGCAGGCGAAGGCCGTGACATCCACTGCGGCTTCCGTGGGGCCGTAGAGGTTGTGGAGTTCGGTTTCCGGAAGGGTGTCAAGGAACCGCTTGGCGAGGGGGGCGGGAAGGGCCTCGCCGCTGCAGATGACCCGGGTGAGGCCGGTGCAGGATCCGGCGCCCTCGTGTTCCAGGAAGGCCTGGAGCATGGAGGGGACGAAGTGCAGGGT
>CAZPUI010000783.1:0-2762 GCA_964589695.1 uncultured Solibacteraceae bacterium
CAGTGGTCCCACTCGACCGGACGCCCCCGCAGGAGGGATTCGAGCTGGTCGATCATGGGGGACTCCGGATGAAAAAAAGCGCGGGCCGGTGATCCGGCCCGCGCTTCGGGACAGCTTCGCTACTCGGCAGCCGGCTCGGGGGCTGCAGGGACTTCCGGGGCAGCCGCCTCGGGGGTCAGCAGCTTGGCGTATTTCTGCTGGAAACGCTCCACGCGACCCGCAACCTTCACCTCGCGCTGGCGACCGGTGTAGAAGGGATGGCACTCGGCGCACACTTCCACGCGCATTTCCTTCTTGGTGGAGCGGCTCTTGAACTCGTGGCCGCAGACACAGTGCACATTCACTTCGTGCAGAACGGGATGGATCTTTTCCTTCATGTCAGCCTCCAGGAACCGACCGAGGGCACTCCGTGGCCCGCGGCTTGTTCACACGCAAGAGGAACAGTGTGCCTGAGAAAGGCTCGGCTTTCAATGCGAATTCCCGGGACGTCCCCCCAGGACGTAGCGGCTGGAGAGGATCCGCTTGATGTAGAGCGCACCCAGCACGGCGCCGGCAATGGTCAGGTTGAAGACCAGCTCCTTCTGGATCTGGGTGAAGGTGAACTTGGTCAGACGACGGGTGAGTGGGAATTCCAGGACCAGCATGAAGGCGGTGAAAAGACCCGTTTCAATGAAGACCTGCCAGAGGGGACGCCAACGCTCCCCGTGGCGCTCCACCAGATAGCCCGTGAACCCCCCGTAAAAGAGCCGGCTCCACAGGAAACCCTGGCTGTAGATATATTTCGTGAGCCCCAGGGGAATGGCAAGCACGGTCCCCATGAGGGTGGCAATGACCAGCCGCCCCTGGGTATCGAGACGCTGCCATCGGGGACGCAGCCAAAAGAGACCGCCCCCCACCGCCAAGCCATGGGCCACCCCGAAACTCACGGCGAGGTAGATGGGGAAATTCTGGATGATCAGCAGGGTGCCTGTGGCCAGCCCCAGGATCATGCCGCCCGTGAGGGCACCCTCATTCCGGTGGGTGGTTTCACCCCCATCGCTCTCCAGGATCTCCCGTGCCAAATCCAGGGGAGACTCCTTTTCGGCCAGAAGGGCCTCCATGCCAGCTTCACCTTCCAGGCCCCGGGCCTCCGCTTCGTCCAGGAGGTTGCCCTCGAGCTCCAGCAGGAAGAGCCTCCGCTTTCCGGGGGCCATGCCACGAAGCCCCCGCTCGACATCGGAGAGGTAGGCGCTCAGCGCCCCGGACATGACCCAGACTCCGAGCGAAGAGCTAGGCCTTGGGACTCACAAATGCGTCCACCATGTTGACGAAGGTGCTCCATTCCTTCTTCTTGGCCGCCAGGAAAGCCGTGCCCGCGGGAAGGATCGCGTAGTAGCGGCGATCCCGGCCATTGGGCTGGGTCTGCCAGTACGAGGTGATGAACTCCGCCGCTTCCAGCTTGTGGAGTGCGGGGTAGAGGGCGCCTTCCTTGAGGGTGTAGGACCCACTGGTGCGGCCCTTCACGGTCTCGATGATCTGGTAGCCGTACATTGGCTCATCGGACAGCAGGGACAGGAGCAGCAACGGCGTACTACCTTTGAGCAATTCCCGGTCCATAATGCCTCCACATGCCTGCCCAGTTTACCTCGCAAGGTGATACGGTCAAGGGTCCGGGCAAGGCAGGATCAGATATATCAAAGATTGTTCCTGAAAAAACCGTTCATCCGCCCCCCCGCATGGCTTCCGTCACCGGCATGCGGCTGGCCTTCCAGGCGGGCAGGAAACCTCCCACCACCCCCATCAGGATGCTGAAGCCCACCCCCTGGGCCATGAGGGCCGGGGTCACGGTGAAGGCATAGCTGACGTCGGACCAGGTGTTCATGTTGACGGTGCCCGTCTGCATGCCATTGAAGAGGTTGGCCAGCAGGGCGCCCAGTGCGCCCCCCAGGGCCGTCAGGAGGATGGCCTCCCACTGGAAACTGGCGAGGATCTCACGGCGGCGGTAGCCGATGGCCCGCAGGGTTCCGATCTCCGCGGTGCGGCTGGCCACGGCGGCATACATCGTGTTCATGGCCGCGAAGATGGCCCCGATGGTGAGGATCACCGTGATGACCTGGCCCAGGATCTGCATGGGTTTCCCCGCGTCCCCCAGCTCGGCGAAATAGGTGGGTTCGGGTTTGGCCTCCAGCTTGAGGCGGATGTCCGTCTCCATGTCCGCGATGAAGCCCCGCACGGCATCCGTGGAACGGACCCGGGCCACGACGCTGGAGAAGGCGGTGTAGCGGTGGAAGGCCTGCATGAGGTCCTCCACATCCGTCCAGATCTCCGAATCGAAGACGCTGCCACTGGCGTCGAAGACGCCCACCACCTGCCAGTCCCGGCCCTGCATGGTGAAGCTCCGCCCCAGCTCCATACCCGAATAGCGGCGGAGCATCTTCTCGGGCACGGCGATCTCCGAGAGCCCCGAGCGGAACCACCGGCCCTGGAGCAGCCGGACCTGGCTGCGCATCCGGATCCCCGCGGGGGTCGTCCCCCGCACCGAGACCGTGAGGGTCCCGCTGCCATCCGCCAGGGGCACCTGCTTGCTCACCAGGGTGTCCGTGCTGAACAGGGGGCCCACCTCATCCCAGGCCACGGAGGGATGGGTGGAGGCCAGGCGGGCCTGGTTGCGGTCCACCACGCTCATCATCTCCACCCGGGCGTTCTGGCGCATGACCACCACCTGGTCGTCCCGACCGCTGCGCACGTAGGCCTTGGAGACCCCCTGGGCCATGGAGAGCACC
>CAZPUI010000784.1:0-2761 GCA_964589695.1 uncultured Solibacteraceae bacterium
ACTCGTGGGAAGCAAAGCCATCCCCATGGGAGCCTACATGCGTCTTCGAAAGGCCTTGGCCGTCCTTGCCCTGTCCCTGCTTCCGTGGGCCCTGACGGCCCAGGCCCCCAAGGGGCGGAACATGGCCTATGAAGCGAAGGTGGAACAGGAGCTTCAGGCCCGGCACCCCGAGCTTCTGGAGACCTTTCGTGACGCACGCATGGCCCAGGACCGTGAGGACCCGGAAACGGCCATGCGGCTCTACCAGCAGGTCCTGAAGGTCGATCCGGAGTTCGACCCGGCCCTTCGCAGGCTGGGGGGAATCAAGATCCAGCAGGGCGCTCATGACGCGGGGCTGGTGCTTGTCAAGCAGGCCCTGAAGATCCGGCGCGCTCCGGAAACCCTGTCCGCCCTGGCCTTTTACGTGGGTTTCCCCGGTGGGTCCCTCTCCAAGGTCAAGGAAGACCAGCAACAGGCCCTCGATTGGCTGCTGGAGGCCCGCACGCTGCGGGGGACCTGGGAGGAGGATGAGGTCTTGCCGGCGGCACTCCTGGCCCTCGAGCGGGAACAGCTGGAGACCTTCCATCAGATGATGAAACCCCTCAAGACCTTCCTTCCCCAGGCCCCTGCAACCCACTACCTGATGGCCATCTCCGCCGCCATCCAGGAGCACTGGTTCGAATCTGAACGGGAAATCCGGGAGGCAGGGCGACTGGGCCTGCCCAAGGCGGAGGTCGAGGAATTCCTGGCCAAGGGCATCAGCACCAAGGTCAGGATCTGGAAGGCGGGACTGGGCCTCGGGGGTGTGATCCTGATCTGGATGTTGGGACTCCTGCTGATCTTCGCGGGAGGCTGGTTCCTCTCAAGACGCACCCTGCGAAGCCTGGACGCGGCGGATCCCAGCGTGGAGATCGGCCCTGCCGAGCGGCGCCTGCGGGAGACCTACGGCCGCCTCATTGGCGTGGCGGGATTCTATTACTACCTCTCCCTGCCCATGGTGGTGATCCTGGTGGCGGCGGTCACCTTTGGCCTGCTCTACCTCATGGCCACCCTGGGCTATATCCCCGTGAAGCTCGCGGCGCTCCTCGTGATCGGGGCTGTGTACACGGTGTACCAGATGATTCGCTGCCTATTCGTGAAGGTCCAGCACGAGGATCCCGGACGAATCCTGAAGCGGGAGGAAGCGGAAGGCCTATGGTCCCTCGCGGAGTCGGTGGCCCACGAGGTTGGAACCCGACCAGTGGATGAGATCAGGGTGCTTCCCGGGACCGAAGTCGCGGTGTACGAGGGCGGGACACGCCTGGAGAAACGGCAGGACCGAGCCACCCGTGTTCTGCTGCTGGGAGCGGCCGTGTTGCCTGGCTTCGACACCACGGCCTTCCGCGCGGTGCTCGCCCATGAATACGGTCATTTCTCGAATCGCGATACCGCGGGAGGGGCCCTCGCCAACCGTGTTTCAAGAGACCTGGCCAACTTCCTCGTGGCCATTTACGAAGGTGGTTTTGCCCATGTGACCAACATGGCGGTTCATTTCCTCCGTTTTTACCACTGGCTTTTCAACCGCATCAGCGCCGGGGCCACGCGCCTCCAGGAGGTTCTGGCCGACCGGTTGGCCGCCCGGACCTTCGGTGCCCCGGCCTTCGAGTCAGGTCTCTCCCATGTCATCGCGGCCCGTCTCCACTTCGAGGCCGTTGCGGATCAGGAGATCAGGTCCGCCCTCGACGAGCGCCGCCCCCTGCAGAACCTCTACACACTGCCCAGGCCGGAAGGGGCCGATGTGGAAACCAGCCTTCAACAGGAACTCGAGCGCCCCACCAGCGAGCTGGACTCTCATCCAGGGCCCAAGGATCGATTCACCTACGTGCGCAAGGCGGGCAAGGTGCCTGCGCCCCCCTTGGAGGGAACCTCGCTCCTCAGCCTCTTCAGGGACCCCGAGGGACTGCTAAGGGAGATGACCCAGGAGATCGAGGGCCGGTTGGACCGAAGTCTGGAGCCGGTTCCGGAGTCCTAAGCCATCGCATCATGGCAACCTGACCCTCCAGCATGGGTTCCTATGAATCAGGCTAAAGCCCATGGATTTGCACTGCACAAAGAATTTGAGAGTGGCCTCTACTCCTGCAGCTCCCCGTACGTCAGCTCCGCCACCGGTTCGCCCACCACGGAGGCGGGCAGGCGCTTGCCGACCTTCACCCCCAGCTCCACGAAGCGGTCCACGGTGCGGGTGAGGCTGCCCCGCCCTTCCTTCAGGGTGTCAAAGGTGTCCTTGTAGGTGCGCTGGACCGTATCGATCTGGTTCCCCAACTTTTCCAGCTTCTCCACGAAGATCCGCAGCTTGTCATAGACCCGGCCGGCCTGGTCCGCCAACTCCCGGGTGGAGGCGTTCTGGCGCTGCAGGCTCCAGAGGTTGGCCACCACCCGGAGGACGGGCAACAGGGTGGTGGCGGTCACCAGGGCGATGCGCTTGTCGTAGGCCTCCTGGAAGAGGGCGGGGGCATGTTCCGCCGCCAGGATGTAGGCAGGTTCGATGGCGATGAAGAGGAAGGTGAAGTCCGGGGAGGCCACGCCCGGCAGGTCGGGGTAGCGCTTATCGCTCAGGGTCTTGATGTGGGTGCGCAGGGCCGCCACATGGGCGGCGAGGTGGTGCTGCCGCACTTCGGGGTCCTCGGTCGCCACATAGGCCGCGTAGTCGTTGAGGGAGACCTTGCTGTCCACGATGAGGGTCTTGCCCTCGGGGAGGTGCACCACAAAATCCGGGCGGAGGTGGGCGCCCTCCTCGTCCCGG
>CAZPUI010000785.1:0-2760 GCA_964589695.1 uncultured Solibacteraceae bacterium
CTGCACCGTTTCATTCTCCCCGGGTCGCCCACGGGCGGTGGTAGGACTGACATGATCGCCCTCATCCCGCTGGATCCTGCTTCGGCGCCTTCGGTATCCCAGGCCCTCACCCGTCTTGGCATCGAACATCAGTGGGCCCTGCGCCCCGAGGAGGCCCGGGCCGCCCAGCTGCTGCTGCTGGCCTCGGGGGCGCCCTTCGAAACGAACCATGCCTGGCTGAAGGAGCATGGGTGGTGGCGCGAGCTCCCGCACCTCATCGGGGATGGCCGGTATCTTCTTGCCCTTGACTCCGCGGTCCACCTGCTGGTGGAGGGCAGCGAAGAGGCACCCCGGGACACGGGGCTTGGGTTGGTGCCCGGCTTCGCCCGTCGCCTGGGACCCGGTGTGAAGGTGCCGCACTTGGGATGGGCCCGAACGAGCCAGCAGCGCAGCCATCCCCAGTTTCCTGACCCCAAGGAGGCCTGGATCTACTACGCCCATACCCACGCCTTGGATCCCACGGAAGCCACGTGGTGGTGCGCCACCCACGGTCGTCCCTTCTCCGCCCTGGTCTCCCGGGGGCGGGTGGCTGGCTTCCAGGGGCGACTGGATCGCTCCGGGGCACACGGTGTGATCATCTTCCAGGCCCTTTTGGCCTGGGCGGGTCAGGTCCCCGTGCGCACCTCCACCCCCGAGTTGAACTGAGGAGCGCCCATGGCCGTGAAACGGGTCGTCCCCTCCATCCAGTGGCATCCTGCCCTCCCGGACTTGGCCACCTGGGCCTTCCAGATGGAGCTGGAGGGGGCGGACGAGTTGCACCTGCGGATCCACCAGCCGTCCCTCGCCCTTGCAGACCTCCAAATGCTGGTGAAGCGGATGTTGCATGGGATGGGCATCCCCCTTGTCCTGCAATATTCCGCAGGGGGGGAGGAGGTCCTGAGCCGCCTTTTGGAGCAGGGGGTGGATCGACTCCTGCTGGACGTGGGCCAATTCGCCGCGCTGCCAAACCTGGTGCGGCGGTTTGGCCGCAGCCGCTTCTCCGCCTGGTTGCCCTCGGCCTCGGTCGGCAGTGAAGAACTCTGGCCCCTGTTCGAAAAGGACCTGGGCGAGGTGCTCCTCGACGGCGCGGGAATTCAGGAGCTCCTGGCGGAGGGGGCCGACACCTGGGGTGGTTGGAATCAGTTTCCGCTCCCAGTCTCGGTGTGGGTGGCCCATCCGGATCCAGCGCTCTGCGCGGACCTGCTCCAGAGTGGGGCCAGCGCCGTTTTCGTGGCTGGGATGTCAGACGAACCGGCCCTGGGTCTGCCGAAGCTTCGAGCTGCCCTCGCGATGGAGGGCGTGGCCATCCGAACCTGACCCGTTCAAGCTTCGCTGGGCCATCCCTTGGGGGGACTAGAAGATCGGATCACCAGGTTTGCGGCGCCAAGCCTCGGGGCGCTTGCCACCCTCCTTGGGCTTGCTCGGTGACTTGGCGGCACTGAGCACCTGGATGAGGGTTCCGCCCGCCTTGGACACGGCGGCCTTGGTGACTTCAGGTGTGGGGGGCTGTTCCACCGATGGGGCTGCCGGGGCAGAGGCGACCTCGGGCTCGGCCTGTTCCCGCAGGCGCCGGTCGTACCAGGCCTTGCGCTTGGGGTCGATGACTTTGACAACGCGCACCGCCTCACTTTTCTTGAGGTTCGGCTTGGGCTTTGCCTCCTTGCGGTCTTCGCGGACATTGGAGGAGGGATCCACTGCTTCTTCGAGAATCTTGGCCAGGTCGGCCAAGCTGCCGAGTGTTCGTTTGCTCATGCGCGTTCGTAACTCCCAGGGGTCCGGTTAGCCGGACCATTCAGCATATCGACCGATATGCGAAGGACCAAGCCCTAGTGAGCCTGGTTTTCCGTTTCGCTGTGGCGACGGTGCTTGACGAGCACCAGGGTGCTGCCATGATCCGCCCTCAGCAACTGCACGGAATCCATGACCTGGCGCATGAAATAAACCCCGCGACCGCAGGGTTTCAAAAGGTTTTCCGGAAGGTTGGGGTTGGGGATCGTGTCGAGATCCACCCCGGTGCCCTCGTCCTCGATGCGGATCTCGAGGTCCGCGGAGGAAGGTGAGAAGGTGACCTTGATCTGCTTGCGTGGATCCAGTTTGTTGCCATGCCGCATGGCATTGGCAATGCCTTCCTGGATGGCGAGCCAGAGGCGCTCGCCGTCATCGTGACTGAAACTCAGGTGTTTCAGGAGTTCCGAACCCACGACCTGGATCAGGTCGATGAAGCGCAGATCCGTGTTGCACGTGAGGGTGACGGGAAGGAGGGGAGCCGCCATGATCAAACACCCTTGAGAAAGATGGTTCGGAGGGTTCACGGTACCTGGAAAGGGGCAGCCAGGGCCAGCCATTTTCCACATTCAGCGGTCCTGGCCCGGGGAGGCGTTCTGGCCGATGCCTTCATCGAGCCTTTGACAGGGTTCGAGGTACACCGGTACCGTCGAAAGCATTGGGAATCAGGATTCCCGAACCTCCCTGGACATGGAGCCAGGGGCATCCCCTCGGGGTCCCCATGGGGATTCCATCGGGATCGTCCAAGCCCGGGGAGCCCTTCAAACCCCTTCGGAGCACATCCATGACCCACTCCATTCTGGTCACCGGCGGCGCCGGTTTCATTGGTTCTCACACGGTGGTGGAGCTCCTGGCCGCGGGTTACCAGCCCATCGTCCTGGACAACTTGTGCAATGCCAATCCCATGGCCCTGCAGCGGGTCCGCGAAATCGCCGGACGGGACTTTCCCCTCATCAA
>CAZPUI010000786.1:0-2756 GCA_964589695.1 uncultured Solibacteraceae bacterium
CCTACCCCCCCCCCATCACCACGGGACGGGTGGCGGCCTGGCTGGCCCGGGGCTTCCACGTGCCCCTGGTCTACGACATCCAGGACATGTGGCCCGACGCCGTGACCACCTCGGGCATGCTGGGTCACCCCCTGGTGGCCCAGGTGCTGACCAAGGTTTGCCGTTTCGTGTACCGCCAGGCGAGCCACCTCGTGGTGCTGTCCAAAGGCTATCGGGACATCCTGCTGGACCGCGGGTTTCAGCCCGATCGGGTCTCCGTCATCCCGAACTGGTGCGACGAAGGGGCCCTGGGGAACATCGTTCGCAATCCGGCCCTGGAGGCCGAGCTTGGACTCGCCGATCCCACCTTCAAGGTCGTCTTCGCCGGCACCATGGGGGAAGGCCAGGCCCTCGATACGGCCTTGGAAGCGGCTGAGATCCTGCAAAAGGAGCGAATCCCCGTGCGGTTCTGCTTCGTAGGGGGAGGCACGGCCCGGGAGAACCTCCGGGCGGAGGCCGAAGGCCGGGGGCTGGACAACGTGCAGTTCCTCGAGCGACAGCCCATGTCCCGCATGGGCCCCATCCTGGCCGCGGCGGATGCGCTCCTGGTTCACCTCAAGGACCTCGAGCTCTTCCACACCACGATCCCCTCCAAGACCCAGGCCTACTTGGCGGCCGGGCGCCCCATCCTCATGGGCGTGCGGGGGGATGCGGCAGCCATCGTGCACCAAGCGGAGGCAGGGCTGGCCTTCACCCCCCAGGACCCCAAGGCCCTCGCAGTGGCGGTGAAGAAGCTGGTGGCCATGACTCCCGAAGCGAGGGCCGACATGGGGGCGCGGGGTCGCGCCTACTACCGTCAGGAAATGGCCTTCCAGGTCGGGGTGAACCGGTTCGCGGAACTCTTTGCACGACTGGTTCAACACTGAATCACAAGTCAACCGCCAGGAACACCGTTCGGGGGTATGCATGAAACCAGGGCGCCTGCTGATCTTCGGGGCCAGTGGACACGGCAAGGTGGTGGCAGAAGTGGCGCGCTGCCTCGGTTGGGAGCTCCTGGGGTTTGTGGATGATGATCCGGCCAAGGCCCAGACGAGCCTCGACGGCCTTAAGGTGGTGGCCATTGGCCGCCTGAATGGCGTGGACCTGGCCCGGCGCTCCGATGCCGCAGCCATCGTGGCCATCGGATCCAACCACATTCGGGCCAAGGTCTTTGAAGAGCTCGTTCAGGCTGAACTACCCATGGCCACCCTGATCCATCCCAGGGCCTGGGTGGCCTCCACAGCCCGCATTGGAGCGGGTTCCGTGCTGGTGGCAGGGGTGATGGTGAACGCCAACGCAACCGTGGGGTCCAATGTCATCCTCAACACCGGGGTCACGGTGGACCATGACAACATCCTGGGGGACCATTGCCACCTCTCCCCTGGTGTCCATACAGGGGGCAGCGTGACTGTGGGGGAGGGCACCCACCTGGGGGTGGGGGTGTCCGTACGAAACGGCATCGCCATCGGCCCCTGGTCCACAGTGGGGGTGGGTGCGGCGGTGGTCCAGGACCTGCCTGGGGGCATCGTGGCGGTTGGAGTCCCTGCCCGGGTCCGACCGGGCTGAAAGGGCTCCACGGCGCGACAGGGGGCAACCTTGCGTCATCATGGGGCCATCCCTTCCGTGCGCAGGTGCCCATGACCCTTTCCATCGCCATGATCGTCAAGAACGAGTCCACCCACCTGCCCCGCTGTTTTGCGTCGATCCAGGGCCTGTGGGATGAACTGGTGGTGGTGGACACGGGATCCACGGACGACACCGTGGCCCTGGCGGAGGCCGCAGGGGCCAAGGTGCATCGCGTACCCTGGCCCGGAAGTTTCGCCGAGGCCCGGAATGCGGCCCTGGCGCGCTGTGCCATGGACTGGGTGCTCATGCTGGATGCGGACGAGGCGGTGGACCCGCTGGACCATGGGGTGATCCGGGAGGCGGTGGCCGCCCGCCGGGCCTCGGCCCACTGGGTGCGCCTCCGGAACTACTTCGCCGATGGCAACCAAGCCACCCTGGATGAGCCCGCCCAGGCCAACACCAGCCCCTACCAGGAAGGCCGGGAGTTCCCCTACTTCAGCGATGGCTGGGGCCTGCGGCTCTTCCAGCGCCTGGAGGGCCTGCAGTACCGGGGGCGGGTCCACGAGGTGTGCGACCCGTGGTTCCAGGCCCGGGGCCTGCCCATCACGCGCCTGGAGGTGGTGGTGCACCACTACGGCAAGCTGGACCGGGACCGGGAGGCGGTGAAACGCCGGACCTACCTGGACCTGAGCCTGGGGGATGCCAAGGAGCAGCCCCTCAACGCCCAACGCCACTACAACGTGGTGCTCCAGGGCCTGGTGGCGGAGGCCTGGGAACCCACCCTGGCGGCGGCCCAGGCCTACCTGCGCCTGGAGCCCAAGGGGGCCACGGTGATCTTCTACGGCGCCGCCATGGCCCTCCAGGCCCAGGGTCGCCATGGCGAGGCCCTGACCCACCTGGAGCGGATCCTGAAGGACCGGCCCCACCATGTCCTGGCCCACACCCGCAGGGCGGTGTCCCTGGCGGCCACAGGGCGCCTGGACGAGGCGCGCCAGGCCCTGCGCACCGCCATCGGACTCAACCCCACCTTCATCACCCCCTACGGCAACCTGGCGGAACTGGAGGGCCAGCAGGGCAAGCCGGACCTGGCCCGCAGCATCCTGATGGAGGGCCTGGCCGCCTGTCCGGGGGATCCCGTCCTCCTCCAGTGCCTGGTCCAGCTGGGCCTTCAG
>CAZPUI010000787.1:0-2749 GCA_964589695.1 uncultured Solibacteraceae bacterium
GCAGCTCCGTCAGGCGATGCTCTGATTCAACGGAGTTCTGGATGTCCGGGCTGATTCCGATGTGGCCGAGGAAGTCCCCTTTGCTGGAAAAACGGGGCTCCCCGTAGGATGACACCCACCTCCACTGACCATCCGCCCGACGCACCCGTGCCTCTGCCCGGAAGGGCCCATGGGTTCGCTCGGCTTCAAGAAAAGCATCCACGTACGCCTTGGAATCCTCCGGGTGAACCAGCGGCAGCCATTTACCCCCTTCTACCACCTCGTAGGTGGTGCCGAAGAAGTCGCAATAAGTTTGATTGACGAAGCTGGTGCCGCCCTCGGCGTCGGTCACCCAGATGATGGCTGGACAGCTGTCTGCCATGATTTTGAATCGCTCTTCGCTGGCCCGAAGGGCGATTTCGGTTTCCTCGCGTTTCTCGATTTCATTCTTGAGCCGCTCGTTGGCCTGAATCAGCTCCCCAACGCGCTCTTCCAGTTGCAATTGCAGGTGGCGAATTTCCAGGTGATTGTGAACGCGAATAATTAACTCGTAATTGTCGTAGGGTTTTGTGATGAAATCCACAGCGCCCAGTTCAAGGCCGCGAATCCTCTTTTCAGGTTCCTGATGACCGGTGATGAAAATGACGGGGATCTCGCTTGTGGATGGCTCCCCTTTAATCTGTTGAATAATGTCGAAACCATCCATATCCGGTAACAGAAGGTCAAGAAGAATGAGGTCCGGCAATTCCTTACTGAGTACATCCAGGGCAACACTGCCACACATTGCACGCAGGGTCCGGTAACCCTCCTCCTCGAGATTGGCGACCAGCAGAGTCATGGCTACCGGGGAATCTTCAACAACCAGGATTGTGCCTTTTGGGTGCATGGTTTCTCCCAGTCAAAACGCGATTGTTATAGTTGGTGGAGGGCCTGGGACATGAATTAGAGAAAATCGGAGTAGATTTATTATGCGGAATGCACATAAGGCATATAGCCCGAAACTTCTAATCGCTTTTCTTTTCATCGATGCCTGAAGCCAGTTACCAGGGTCGAAAGGTCTACCAATTATGATAACGTATGCAAGGCGTGATCATTTAATTTAATTGGGGCACGATTGCGGGATTATCCAGAAAAATATGATATAGGAATTTATGATTGTTCTTGATTAAAATTACTGCGAATAAGGTTAAGAAATTCACCGTGAACCAATTGAAAAGCGTGTTTTACCATTTGGTGATGCTCCGACACAAAATTAATTCTATGGAATTCTAGTTTGTCAGCAATGCTATGCAATATCAAATCTTTGTTGATGGCATTTGATTCAAGTACGTATTGACAGGCTGACACGGCGGTTTGTTTGATTTGATCTTCAGTAATTTTGGCCATTTGGAATTGAATTGAGGCTGCCTGAATAGATTTAATAATTTTATTGCTGATGCCAACGGCATCAATTTGTTCTTTGTGTTGGGGCAGTAATTGCATACACGCCCACTCTTGTCGATGGGTAACGCTGTCATCAAGTTCTTCTAGTATTCTCCATGTCTCGTATTCGTTGAAACGCATGCTTACGATTCGCGGAGGTATCAGCTTATTCCTTTTTGCCATTTGAAGCACTCTGGACAATGCGGAGCAATAGATCCTGAAATCGTGTGGACGCCTCACCGGGAAGCATCTTTCCCAATCCTCAGAAGACTCGTATCGGATCAGGCATGTTGGTTCTGGGTTTTCTGTAACTAATGCATGGAAACCATGGGCCCATTCTTCCGCCTCGCAATCTAGTCCATCGACAAAACTAGCGATATCCTCGGGAACGCCTAGCACCCCACGCGTCCCATCCTCCCATCGCCGCACCGTTCTCTCATTATTGGTCTTGAGCAGCCCAACGAATTGGAGAATGTCCGCCAGGGCCTGGGCGGATAGGTTCAGGGACTCTCGAAGTGTTTTGAGCTCCGCGCCAGTCATCAGGGGCACTCCGGGGTGGGTGCTAGTGGACTGCTCTGCGGATCCTGTTTGCTCTGGCTTCATGAGGCCTCCAAGGGGTTGGCGGGCCGATGCCCGTCCTTGGACCTAGCTTAGGTCCGGAAGCCTGAATGTCAATGGAGCCCCGTAAACCTCGAATGGGCAGCCACCATCCGGGCGAAGGCTTCGGTGCTGGGGGTGTGTCCAGGCCCCGGATGTCGGGCGACATCAGAAACTGAGCACTAGGCGTCAAAAGTTCTGACACGGTGCTCAAAAGATAAGTCGGTTGACAGGTCCCAACGGGCCAAGATCAAATGGCCGACGTTTACCCGACTGCTGGATCGCTATCTCCTGCTGAAGCCGCGACTGGTTCGTGGTATCACCTGAAGCACAGCGAACAATTGCTTGAGGAGCCGGACGTGTTAATTGCCCACCCCCGGATCTGTGGGGGACCGAGGCGGACAACTGCCCCGGCCTACCCGACCGCACAAAAATTGTTCAAACAAACGGATTATTCGCCCCCCCCCCCGGGGAATGACTACCGAAAATACTTTTCAGCGATACGGCCACCCCTCCATACTGAGACGGACGTCCTGTTATAACTGTCTACTGCTTCTAGGCTATATGCGCATATTGCTCCCTACTTTGGTGCTTTTCCTGCTCTTCGTCCGGGGGCACGCTCAGGTTCTGCCCAAGGCCCGCACCGCTTTCAAGACCTACGGCGTCGAGTTGGGGATGGACAACCTCGCGGTGTGGTCCATCATCCAGGACCACCAGGGATTCCTCTGGTTGGCCACCGAAGGTGGGGTGT
>CAZPUI010000788.1:0-2746 GCA_964589695.1 uncultured Solibacteraceae bacterium
GAGCTTTGATGACGGCATCGTTGAGGACGTTGGCAGGCACAAAGGGTGCGAGGGTCTTGGTGAGGCGGGCGAACCAGTCATCGGTGGTGGGTGCAGGGGGTGGTGCAGCGGCGGTACCTTCCACGGAGCGTTCCTTTTGTCCCGTAGGCCATTCGCTTTTGAAGATTCCGTGTTGGAGGGCTTCGGGTGCGAGGAAGATGGGTTCACCTTCGAGGGAGAAGAGCCCCAGTAGGGCGAAGCGCCCGACGACGGCGCCCATGGCACCGGGGGAGAGGAAGGGGTAGGCGACCATGAAGATCTTCCTGCCATCTGCCTTGACTCGGTTAAGGATGACCCCCGCCTCGCGGAGGACCCGATAGGCACCGAGGGTGGGGGTGGTGCCGTTCTTGCCATAGGTAAGCTGCAAGAGGGTGCCCTGGCGCAGGGGGTTGTAGGGGATCCAGTTGGTGGATCCTGCGGGGAAGCTCTCGATCGCCTCCTCGAAGTGCATTTCGATCTGGGCCCCGTTGGCAACGGCGATGGGGGTGTCACCGGACCATTCGACCAGGGGGCAGCCGGCCATGGCGTAGTGGGGGAGGAAGCCGCTGAACTTAGCCTTGGCTTCGTTGGTCTTGAAGCGCTCCATGAGCTTGCCGACGCGGACACAGGCGAAGGGGTGGAGTTCGATCTTGGCGGCGAACTGCTGGAGGGTCAGTGGCATGGGGTCTCCTGGGATGTCGTTGTCGGGTCGCTAACGCTTAGCTTAATACTAAGCAAAATGTATGCTGTCTTGCTACTACAGCAAGGGTCCTTCTCAGACTTGGAACCGGCCGTGGGCGGCTGGGTTTCCTGTTTCGAGCAGCTGGGGCCCCTGGACCCCAAGGGTTCTAATGCGGCGCCTCGCCTTATCGACGCCACCTGCGCGCTGATGATCCCGCAGACCTGGCGGCTTCACCTGCCCCAGGAAGGCCTCGTTGGTGGCTCTCGGTGGCCGGGCCCCCCACGAAGCAGGTCCGAAATGTGCATGATCACAACCTGTGATCTTTGCCGAGGTGTGCTCGCCGTAGCGTGTCGCTCATTCCTTCCTTGGAGACCAGGGACCGCCAGGGGGCCAATGGTGTTGAAAGTGAATGGCGGCATGAGCCGCGGCGAGGACGGAAAGCAGGAAGGCTCGTAGAGCGGCCACCACATCCTCGAACCGCAGTGCCTCAAGCCTGTTTTTGTTCAGGAAGGCTCGCCACTGGGTCTGTTTCTGGGCGTCCTGCGCGAAATCGTCCGTCAGCCCGAAGGGAAGACTTGGAGACAGCTCTGTTCCACGGCGGTCGAACGTGGCCCGGATAGCCTGGCGCAAGGTGTCGCCATCGAAGGCGGTATGGCGCGACAGGATCCAGAGGTCGAAGTAGTCTTTCATGCGGCTGTTGGCGATGCCCAGCACGGTCAGAGCCTCAAGTTTTTCCGCTACCACGGTCTCACGGGGGTAGACCCGGAGTTTCGGTGCATCGAATTCCCGGAACATAACTGGGTATTCGACCTCCTCGGGTCCTGGCGTGACGGCATCGCCAAACCCAACATCGACCTGGATCGAACAGCGGGCGCCATCGATCAGGCCAAGCAAGGTGATGCGAACGCCGGCGTAGTTGGCCTCCTTGCGGATCTCCGCCGCCCGGACGGTGTCTGGCTGGAAGCTCACCCCATCCTCAGCCTCAATGGAGCAGATTTCCTTGAAGGCGGCTTCCAGGCGCGGTAGCTCGGCCGAACCGAAACCCAGGAGATCAGCATCGTGGGTTGGGCGATGGGGGATGTCGAACCACAGATCGAAGAGAAGGGCTCCCTTCAACAGGAACTGGGAGGCGTGTGGCGAAATGCTGAGTCGGTAGAGCAGGCGTTCGAGCGCATAGCGGGTCAGTACGAGATTGAAGTCCTGCTTACTTTCGCGGGCGCGGTTGAGCAGGCGAGCGCGCACCGAGGCCGCCGTGTTGCGTGGTGTCATGGCAGGCTCTCCAGGTAGGGGCGCATCACTTTCGCGACGCGGCATAGCGCCGCGAAGCGCCACAGCTCATCCATGTTCACCCGCTTAGCTCGCCAGGCTTCCTGTAGGGCTTCCAGGGCGACATCAAGACCGATCTTGTTGCGGAACTTGAAGCAGTCCACCACTGTCCGAGCCACGCTGGTCACCCGCACGTCGACCCCATCGATCAGGCGCACTTCGATCCCATCGATGAGTGCAGGCCCCGTGAATCTCACGATGCGCAGCGGTGGGTAGTCCATCCTCGGTGCCCGAGCTTTGTTGGGAATCCCCAGCCAGACCTCGAAGGGCGACTGGGTGGTGAGAATGTGCACCCTTAGGGCTGATAGCAGGCAGACGATGGCCTGTGGGTGTCTGCGCGCCACCTCGGCCAGCGCCCCATGCTCCGAGACCGGCCGGTCCAGAGCCGCATACAGGCCGCGGCCCACCCGCTGGAGCAGCCCCTGCCGCACCAGCCGAGTGAGGGTGATTTTGGGCAGCCCCTGCTCCACGAGGTCGCGGGGGCGAATCAGGCCGCCCTGGGCGGCGAGATCTAGGATGCGTTGATGGGAAGTAGGCATGGAGACGGTGTTCCCTTTTGTAGGTATTTGTTGATTTTTACCGACGCTATGCGATGCCTGCAAGCTCCCGCTAAGTTGATGGGGCGATCACGACAGGCAAGCCCAGCACGTGGAGATCTGAGATAAGGAACCGGCCGTGGGCGGCCGGTGAGAAAGGTTCGGATGGCGGGGCCTCGTTCGG
>CAZPUI010000789.1:0-2746 GCA_964589695.1 uncultured Solibacteraceae bacterium
GCGGTGGGGGGGGACACGGACACGGCGCTGGGGCGGTAGTTGACCAGGCGGGTGAACAGGGGTGCCGGGGCCTGGACACCACCGGCGGCCAGGGCCAGGGCCAGGGAGGCATGTTCATGGCGCATCAGCCCCGCCAGGAGCTGGTGGGTTTCATGGACACTGGCTTCGGCGGAGGCGCTTCCCACTTCGACCTTCAGGGGCAGCGTGTTGATGAAGAGGCCGATGCCCCGGTCGGAGCCGTCGCCGCTCTGCATGCGCCCGAAGAGCACGGTCCCGAAGACCACGTCCTCCCGGCCCGTGAGCCGCCCCAGGGCCATGCCCCAGGCCTGGTGGCACAGGCTCGCGGCGCTGACCCCCAGCTTCCGGGCCCGCTCCCGCAGGCGACGGGACAGGTCCGCATCCACGCCCAGCCGGGCTTCCAGAATGCCGCTGCCATCCCCCTGCACATCCAGCAGCCCGAAGGGGGCCGTGGGTTCGTCCACCTTCCCCAGCATCTGCCGGAAGAAGGCCTCGTGTTCCGCCTGGCTCACGCCGAGCCGGGCCTGGGCCACCAGGTTCCGGAAGGGCATGGGCCTGGGCAGCTGGGCGGTTTGACCCAGCAGGTACGCCTGGATCTCCTCCTGCATCACATCCATGGTGGTGTGATCACCGATGAGGTGGTGGTTGGGCATCTGCAGCAGCCAGCGGTTCTGGGGCGCATCGAAGGCGATGAAGGCCTGGATCATGGGGGCCCGGCGCGGGTCCAGCCGGTACTGGCGGGGATCGAACCGGGCGCTCAACTGCGCGGCGCCATCCAGCCCCTCGTCCAGCACCAGTTCCTCCACGGGCAGCAGGGCCCGGCGCCACACCACCTGCACCGGCTCCGGCAGCCGTTCCCACGCCACAGACGTGCGCAGGATGTCATGGCGGTCCACCACGAACTGGATGGCCTCCAGGAAGCGGTCCAGCCCATCCCGGGTGTCGAAGGCGAACATGTTGGACTGCAGGTACGCATCCCCTTCCGTGGCCATGAGGTGGTGGAAGAGAATGCCCTCCTGCAGGGGTGCCAGGGGGTAGATGTCCTGGATGTTGGCGGCGCCACCGGGCACGGAGGCCGCAAGGGCCTCGAGTTCATCGGTGGTGAGGCGCACCAGGGTCAGCATGTCCGGTGTGATGGCGGTGCAGTCTGCGGGAATGAGGTTCGGGGGAACCACCACTTCCGGGATGTCCCCCCCCGCGCAGGCCGCCAGGCCCGCCAGGGTGGGTTCGGCGAAGATGGCCCGCACATCGGCCTTGAGGCCCTGCTGGCGCATGCGCTCCACCAGGGTCACCGCCAGGAGGGAGTGCCCCCCCAGCTGGAAGAAGTTGTCCTGCCGACCCACCTGCCCCACGTTCAGCAGCTCCGACCAGATGGCCGCCAGGCGGACTTCCGCCTCCCCCAGGGGGGCTTCGAAGGTCTGGGTGGCATAGTCCGTCACCCCCGGCACCGGCAGGGCCTTGCGGTCCAGCTTGCCATTGGGTGTCAAAGGCATGGCCTCCATCCGCACGTAGGCGGCGGGGATCATGTACTCCGGCAGGTTCTCCCCCAGGTGGGTGCGCAGGGCCTCCACCTCCAGGTCCGACCCGGAGACGAGGTAGGCCACCAGGCGCTTGTCCCCGGAGCCTTCCTCCCGGGCGATGACCAGGGCTTCCCGCACCCCGGGGTACTCCAGGAGCCGGGCTTCGATCTCACCAAGCTCAATGCGGAAGCCCCGCACCTTCACCTGGAAGTCATTGCGCCCCAGGAATTCCACCGTGCCATCCGGCAGCCACCGGGACAGATCGCCGGTCTTGTACATCCGGGCACTGGGATCGGGGCTGAAGGGGTCCTTCACGAAGCGTTCCGCCGTGAGGGCGGGGCGGTTCAGGTAGCCCCGGGCCACGCAGGCGCCGGCGATGTGCAGTTCCCCAGGCACCCCGATGGGGGTGGGCTGGCCCTGGGCATCCAGGAGGTACACCTGGGTGTTGAGGATGGGCCGACCGATGGTGTGGAGGCTGAGCTGCTCCGGCGTCGCCTCGTGGATGGTGGCGTTCACCGTGGATTCCGTGGGGCCGTAGGCATTGAAGAGCCGGGGCCGGTGGCCGGAGCGCTGGAACCAGGCACTGAGGGCTTCCGCCCGCACGGCGTCGCCGCCGATCATGATCTGGCGCAGGCAGGTGGGGATGGCCACCTGGCCATCCAGGGTCAACTGTTGCCAGTACATCGTGGGCAGGTTGGCCACGGTGATACGGTTCGCTTCGCACAGGGCCCAGAAGGCTTGGGGACCCGTGAGCCAGGCCTCGCTGCGCAGCACCAGGGCGGCCCCGTGGCACAGGGCCCCGAAGATCTCCTCCACCGACATGTCGAAGGTGAAGGAGGCGAACTGCAGCACCCGGTCCTGGGCGCTCAGGTCGTACCGTTCCTGGAGGGCCGTCACCTGGTTGCACAGGCCCCGGTGCTCAATCATCACGCCCTTGGGCAGGCCCGTGGAACCGGAGGTGAAGATCACGTAGGCCAAGTGGCCGGGCTCAAGGCCCGCCAGATCCGGGTTGGTGTCCGGGTGGTCCCCAGGGTGCTCGAGGTCCAGGGCGTCCGGGCGGTCCCCGAAGAGAAGGGAGGCCCGGTCCCCGTGGAGGACCATGGCCCTGGGCTGGCAATCGTCGAGGATGTGCTGCAGGCGGTCCGCGGGGTACCCGGGATCCAGGGGCACGTAGGCCCCCCCGGCCTTCAGGATCCCCAGCAGACCCA
>CAZPUI010000790.1:0-2735 GCA_964589695.1 uncultured Solibacteraceae bacterium
GGACCGTGAGATCCATGCCGGTGGCCATGGTGCCGATGGGCGTCTCGAGGCCGATGGCCACCGGTCCCGGTGTGTCAAGGGGGGGAAGGGTGAACCTCGCCTCGGTGTCGTGGAGCGCCTTCCCCTGGACCACCTGGCCACTCAGGCGGAGGGCAAGGTATTCGCCCCTATCGAAGCCCTTGCCCCACAGGACCAGCTGATCCCGACGCCCCGTCCAGGTGCAGTAGGGGGCCAGGTGGTTCACTTCCGGCAGGGCGCGCTCGAGGGTGAACGTCGAGGCGTGGTCGAGGCCTTCCTCGGGAACGGCGGCCCGCAGCTGGGCATGGAAGCGCCCATTGGACAGTTCCAGGACCTTGGCAGGATCGAGTCGGGCCACCACGGGGGTGCTACCCACGGTGAATTCGCCGGAGGAGGGGCTGAGGGTGATCCAGGGCGCATTGCTCGTCAGTTGCCAGCGCCGCCCTGCCTTGCCCACTCGACATTGGAGCAGGAGGGGTATCTCCAGGTCCTTGGGTTGGGTGCCCATGGACAGGGCGGCCCTCAGATCTCCCTGAAGGCCAAGGGGAGGGTAGGACCGGTAGGTCACGGGGATACGGCCTAGCTCCGTACCGGTCCCGCTTCGGACCAGGAGCATGGCCTCATAGGTCCCCTCCGTCTGGGGGCGCACCTGGATCGAAATGGACGTGGTGGGCGCGGTCGTGAGACCCGACGGGGATGGGAGCTCAAGCCAGGATGCAGGGGCCCCGCCCACCGTGACGACCTCGAGCCGCCAAGGCTGGCCCGGTGTGGGCGAATCGAGGATCAAGGCCTGGTTCGCGGGTTTCTGGGTCTCAAGGGCTTGGAACTCCACGTGGGAGGTCGCCACCGTGAAGCCCGGGCCCACTTGGTAGGTGACGGGAATGCGGGCCTTCACAGCCCCCGTCTCGCTGCGGACCACCAGGGTGGCACTGTAGGAACCCTCGGCGGCCGCATTCACACCCACGATCACCGACGCGGAGGCACCGGAGCTGGTGCCGCTGGTGGCGGGCAACCGCAGCCAGGAGGAGGGTTTCCCCGCTTCCACCTGGTAGGAGAGGCTCCAGCTGAAGGGCACCAGGTCAGAGGCGAGGGTGATGACCTGGTCCGCCGGCACCTGTCCTGCTGCGGCGACGAAGGACAGGGCTTGGGTTTCCGTGGTGATGCCCTTGCCCACCTTGAGGGTGACGGGCACATCCTGGGTGACGACCCGGCTGCCATCGGCCTTGCCCGTGAGGAAACGCAGGGTGGTGGTGTGGGTGCCCAAGGGTGGATAGTTGGGGGGCATTCGCACGGTCACGCGGACAGGGGACGCAGCAGGGGAGGGTGGCGGTAGCACCTGGAGCCATTCGGCGGGCGTCACCCCGGGGGGGTAGCCGATGATCAGGCCTTCCCCCTGGTAGGTCGCGGTCAGGGTCTGGTCAGCGGGGAGATTCTCGCCCTGGATGTGCTGAAAGTTGAGACTTTCGGGGGCAACCTTGAGCGAATAGACCGGCGGGGGGGGCTCCGAGCCCCCCTTGGAACAGTGGAGGCCCAGGAGGGTGAAACCGAGAATGACCGTTCGACGGCCCCAGCGGGCCAGGGTGGAGGAACCCACGGGCATGGCAGAACCTTTCCGAATCGCACCCGGATCTCATGATCCGGGGGACTCGGACAGTCTTGATTGGTACGACCACTCCATGCTCACGGGGCGCCCGGCGGGGCATGGAATCCGGCGAAGGGGGGCTGGAAGTCCGCTCGGGGGAAGGGCCTCCCCCTGCGCCGTGGTCCTGCATTCCCTGTCCCCAGGGGGATCCCCGAACGAAACCCGTGGGTCAGTCCTGAACCCGGTCCAGGCGCACCGTGAAGGTGCGGGTTCCAAGGGGCGTTGTCCCCTGGCTGCTCCCCAGGACGCCCTGCACCAGGGTTTCTCCCCAGCGCTTGCCACCGGAATCCATCACGCGAACCCGCAGGGGGCCAGCCTCCCGGGGCACGTTGAAGTCGACGATGGGATGGGCGAGGCCCCGTTCGGTTTCTGTCACACCCGTGGCGGGCCGACCGCCGATGCGGACCTCCGCCAGGGGCTTGGAAGTGCCTTGGGCAAGCACCTCCACCCTCAGCTGGGTGAATCCGGCGAAGAGCTCCAGACGCCAGGCCTCCCCGGAGCCCATCGGGGTCAGGCTGCCCTGGACCAGGTCCGTGGAGGCCTGGATGGCCGTGGGGGTGGCCAGGTGGAGCACCTGCTGGGCATAGGCTTCCGCCTCGGGGGTCGTGCGGCCCGCCGCCACCGCTTCCTCCCCAAGGGCATAGGCCATGAGGGCCTTGCTCCGGTCCCCTTCGAAACGGTCGAGGAGGGTCCTAAGGTACCGGGCGCCTGCGGCCGCGTTCTGATCGGGGTCAGCAGGGTTGGTGGCGCCATGCTTCCGGGCCGTTTCGGGGAGGACCTGGAGGAGGCCCACGGCCCCCCTGGGACTGCGGGCCTGGGGATTAAATCGGCTCTCCACCTGGGCCAAGGCCCGAAGCAAGTGATGATCCAGATTCTCCTTGCGGGCCAAAAGGTCCAGCTGCACCAGGAGGTCGGCTGGGGCTTCGAGGGCGCGGTTCTGGGGGCCGTCCATGGCCCTCAGGGCCTGGGGGGTGCAAAGCCCCAGGGTGAGGAGGAGGGGCGCCAGCCAACCCGCGCAGGGATGGTGGTGACTGGGGGCCAGGAGCAGGTGTTCGATGCGGTTCAACAAGGTGCC
>CAZPUI010000791.1:0-2731 GCA_964589695.1 uncultured Solibacteraceae bacterium
CAGCCGCCCCAGAGCGCGCAGGCAAAAGGCAGCTTCGTTCAACAGCCAGGCCTGGTCGGCTTCCAATAGGGTGGGGCACAGTCGCGTCCAGGGTTCTTCGAAGAAACAGGCCACGGCCCCCAGGTCGGACCCGATGGCCCCGAGTTGGCGGGTGCTGTATTGGCCGCCCGACCCCGTTCCCTTCAGGATGCGGTCGTGGTAGACCTTGTCACAGGCCTCCTGATGCAGTCCCGCCAGGCACCCGTGGGCCACGGCCTGGTACAGGGGCTGGAGCTGGTCCAGGGTGGGGCGTTTGCCTTCCTGGGTGGTGGCGCAGAGGTGCTCGTACAGGCGACGGTGGGCGGCTTTGTATGCCTCTGGGGCGTCCTCCCGCAGGCGGGCGGCAAAGTACTCCCGCACCAGGGGGTGGGCGTCCAGGCCCCCGGTGGCGGGGAGCCGCACCAGGCCACTGGCTTCGAGTTCGGACAGGGTCAGGTTCCAGTCCTCCCCCAACAGGCCACAGTGGGGCTCGGTGAGGCCCGGGATGGGGGGCTGGGCCCGCAGGGCCTGCAGGCAGGGGGTGCTGGCCTCCCGGTCGAAGAGGCCCATCAGGCGCAGGGCCGCGAGTTGCCGTGCGCCCGGTGTCCCGCCACTTTCAAACCAGGTCTCGTAGGCGGCCAGGGTGGTGAAGGCGTGGCCGTACCGGGCCCCCTTGGGGTTGGTGCGGTAGGCCTCGTCCGCCTTGCGGTAATCCACCTCCCGCCAGCGCCGAATGTCCCTGAGGGCCCGATGGAGGTAGCCTCCCAGAAGGCGCAGGCTTAGGGCGTGCCCCCGCAGGGCCTGGGTGATCTCCACCCGTTCCGGGAAGGTGCTCCGTACCTTGTGCACGCCTTTGGGGGATTTGGGCTCCAACAGGCGCTGCAGCAGGTCCGCGCCCGCTTCATCCGAGAGGCATTCCAGTTCCCATTCCGGGGCGGTGGTGGCCTGGTAGGGGGCCAGGTCTGTAACTGTCTCCCGGGTGGTCACCACGCAGAGGCCGGGGTTGGTCTGGGCCAGGCCCTTGAGGAGGGCCGCCATGGCGTCGTCCCGCAGTCGCCCCTCGGTGGAGCCCGGGGGATACTGCAGGGACTCCAACCCATCCAGCACCAGCAGGGTGCGCTGTCGTCGAAGGCACTTCCGGAGGGCGTCCACTTTGTCCCGGGCAGAGGCGGCGCTGTTGGCCAGGGCCTCCTCCCCAAAAAACGTGAGGGCCGCCGCGATGAAGGGCTCGGAGGAGGCTGTGGTCTGGTCCCGGGTGCCCTGGCTGTAGAAGGACCAGTCGAAGTACGAGGCTCCTTGGAACTGCGATTGGGCCAGGCGCGCCACCCAGGCGGCCACCAGGGAGGTCTTGCCCTCCCCCCCGATGCCCCGAATCACCAACACATGCTGGCTGGGATCCGCCCAGGCCTCGTCCAGCCGCTCAAGCTCCCGCTCCCGGCCCACCAGGCACTCCGCCGCGTGGGGAAGGCGGGAGGGGGCGACGCGGGGGGCGGTATCCCGTTGCAGGGGCTCCAGTGCCCCCTGGAGTCTGCGGATCTCCGCCGCGCACTCCCGGAGTCCTTCCTGGATATTGAATTTGGCGGAAGCGTCCACGGCCTTGGCGAGCTCCGCCTCAAGGTACTCCCGCTTTCGAAGCCAAGTTTCCAGGGCTTGGGTGGGTGTCATTGGGGCTCCTGGAGTCGGCGAATGTGCGCTTCGGCTTCGAGAATGTCCTCCTGGATCTTGAACTTCGCGGCCGCGTCCACGGCCTTGGCCTGCTCCACCTCCAGGAGTTCGAGTTTTCTCTTCCAGACCGCCAGGGCCGGGCTGGATTCCCGTTGTAGGGGGCGTGGGGCAGGGGCGGGCCGTTTCACGGGGGAAGGCGTCGGGGCCACCTGGGGGGCGGTCACCCCAGGTTCCAGAGCCTTGGGGGCATGGTGGGGCGCGATGAATCGGTTCAGCAGGGTGTTCAGGTCCGACTCGAAACTGCCATGGCGCAGGTCGGCGGACTGCCGGGTAAAGGCCGGGCGCAGGCTCGCGGGGCACCGCAGTGCCATGTCCCTGAGGTCCACGGATTCCTCGCGCACCGGCACGATGTTCCGCCCCGTGGCCAGCGCCAGCTCGAACTCCTGGCGGACCCAATTCCCGGGGGCTTCGCATGCGTCCAGGGCCCCTGGGGTGAGGAGCAGCAGGAAGTGGTCGCGCACCGGGACTTCCCTGCGGATCTGGTCTGGCCAGGGGCCCGCCTCCATGCTGTCCACATCGAGAAACGCATCATAGCCGCGATGGCCCAGTGCCTCCTTCAAGGAACGGGCAAAGGCCTTGCCGGTGGCGTCCCGCCGGTAGCTGATAAAGACCGTCTTTCCGCTCATGGCCGAACTCCCACCGCAGCTTCCGCATCCTCCAGCTCCCCCAGCCTGCGCCCATAGCCACACTTCTCGATGAGCCGCCGGGCCTCCGCCAGGTCCTGCCGGGGGGAGGTCCAGGGATAGGACACCTCACCCCGGAAGAAGAGCCGCGCCCGATGGAGGTGGATATCCGTCTGGAAGAGGGGCATGGGCCCCCGCTCCGCAATCTCCCAGGCCTCGTCCAGGTCCGCCTGGGCGTCAGCGAACGCACCCAGGGTGGCCCGCAGCCAGGCGCGGGTGAGGAGGGCGAGGGGGATGTGGTCCTGGGTTCCCGCGCGGCGGAGGCCGTCCACGGCGGGCTGGAGGGAGTCGGGGTCGGGGGGGGT
>CAZPUI010000792.1:0-2727 GCA_964589695.1 uncultured Solibacteraceae bacterium
AATTCCCAAGAGCCTGGGTCCGCTGGATGAGGCCATGGAGATCGGAAAGCGCTGCGCCAAGGTGGGTTTCGAGTGGCCCGACCTGGACGGCGTCCTGGACCAGGTCCGGGAGGAACTGGAGGAACTCCAGGCGGAAACGGATCCGGTGCGGGTGGAGGCTGAATTCGGCGACCTCCTCTTCACCCTGGTCCAGTGGGCCCGGAAGAAGGGCCTGGATCCGGACCGGGCCCTGAGGCGCACCCATGCCACGTTCCGGGCCCGTTTCGCCAGGGTGGAGGACTTCGCCCTTGCCCACGGGGGCTGGGAGGCCCAGGACCTCGCGGCCCTGGATGCGGTGTGGAATGATGCCAAGGACACCCACCCATGATCGCCACCCTGCCCTTCTACCTGGTGCCCCTCACCCATCCCACCTGGGAAGAGGCCTTGGCCTGCGCCCGGAACCTTCCGACCTGTGCCCTTCCCGAGCTGCGCCTGGACCTCTTCCCCGAAAAGGATCCCGAGGCCATGGTCCGGGACCTGCACCACCGCTGCCTGGTGACGTGCCGACGGGCCGAGGAATACGGCCGTTTCCAGGGCACCGAAGCCGAGCGCCTGGAGCGGGTGACCCAGGCCCTGGCGGCCCGCCCGGCCTGGCTGGACTGGGAATGGGATCTGGCCATTCCCCCGGCCGTGGCGGTGCACCGTGGCCACACCCGTCTGCTCCGCAGCATCCATGTCCAGCCTGGGGTGTTCGACTTGGAGTCCCGGCTGGAGGACCTCCCCGAGGGCGAGGCCTACAAATGGGTGGGCCATGCCCAGCGGCTTGGGGAGAACGGCTACATCAAAGGGCTTCTGGGCCTGGCCCGGGACCGGGGCCTTCGACTCTCGGCCTTTCTCATGGGGGCCAAGGGGATTCCCAGCAGGGTGCTCCAGGGGGCCTGGGGGGGCTCCTTCACCTACGCCGCTCCGGACGATGGCCCCCTGGCCGCCCCGGGCCAACTGCCCCTCGCCACCTTACGGAGTTGGCGCTGCGAGAAGCTCCATGGGGGCTATGCCCCTTGCGGGGTCATCGGCACCCCCGTCCTCCACAGCCGGGGCCCGGCCCTCCACAACCCCCGCTTCCAGCGGGCCTTCAAGGACCTGGTCTACCTGCCCCTGGACTGCGGGGAGGCCGAGGAAGCCCTGGAAGCCCTGGAGGCCCTGGGCGTGCTGGGCCTCAGCATCACCGCCCCCCTCAAGGAGCGGCTGCCGGAGCGCCTGGGCCTCCAGGGTCCCCTCAACACCCTCTGGCGGCGCAGCCCCGGGGAGCCCTGGCGGGGCGTCAACACGGATGCCGAGGCCCTGGCCCAGGCCCTGGAGCCGCTGCCCCCGGGGTCCGTCCTGGTGCTGGGCCGGGGGGGCGTGGGGGCCACGAGCCTGCAGGTTCTAAGGGATCTTGGTCTTCCTGCCCTGGGGGTGCACCGCGGGGCCATTCCGACCGCCGAGGAGGTGCGTGCCTTTGCCCCCGTGGGTGTCATCCAGGCCACCAGCCTGGGTATGGCCCCCGAGGATCCCTGCCCCTTTCCGGAGGTGCTGGAGGCGGCCCTTCCCAGCCTCGCCTGGGCCGTGGAGTGGGTCTATAAGGAGGCCACGGCCTTCGCGGCCTGGGCCCAGGGCCAGGGCCTGAGGCTGGTGGAGGGCGGCCCCCTCTTCCTGGCCCAGGCCGAGGGCCAGAGCCGACGCTTCATCGAGGATTGTGGCTAGCCATGCGCCTGCTCCTGGTGGAAGACAAGGACAGTTTCCGGCGCCTGCTGGTGCAGGCCCTCGCCGGAGGTCCCTGGGATGTGCTGGCGGTGGCGGACCCCCAGGAGGCCCTCCAGGCCCTGGGCAGCGGTGCCTTCGAGGTCCTGGTGACGGACCTGCGGTTGCCGGGGTTCAGTGGACTGGAGCTCCTGAAGCGGGCCAAGCGCCTGCAGCCGGGGCTCCGGGTCCTGCTCATGAGCGCCTTCGGTGAGCCGGCGGACATCGTGGAGGCCGTGCGCTGGGGGGCCGACGATTTCCTGCCCAAGCCCTTCGACCTGGATCGCTTCCTGGCCCTCCTGGACCGGCTGGGGGCCCTGGTGGAGGCCCCCCCTCCGGACCCCCGGGAGCCCTGGGTGGCCCAGAGCCCCGCCCTGAGGCTCCTGGAGGAGGGTCTGGCCCGGGCCGCTTCCTCCAACCTGCCCGTGCTCTTCGCGGGTCCCACGGGGGCCGGCAAGGCCCGGGCAGCCCGGCGACTCCACGTGCTGCGGACCCCCCAGGGGCCCTTCCTGGCCTTGCACGCCGGTACCCTGGGGGCGGAGGGCCTTCCAGAGCGCACCCTGGAAATCCTCGGGGGCGGCAGCTGCTACCTAAGCCACCTGGACCTGGTGTCCCCGGAGCGCGCTAGATCCCTGGTGGGTGCGCTGGACACGCCCCTGGGCCACAAGGTGGCTTGGATGGGCGGGACCACCGGTCTGGCCTCCCTCCCCGAAATCCTGACGACCCGCCTGGGCGTGCTGCAGTTCACGGTGCCCTCCCTGGCGGAACGCACCGAGGACATCATCCCCACCTTCCGGGCCCTCCTCCTGGCCCGGGCCCGCACCCTCAGCCGCCCCGTGCCCCTGGTGGATCGCCAGGCGGAGCGGCTGCTGCTGCAACGCCCCTGGCCGGGCCAGGTGGCGGAACTGGCCTGGTGTGTGGACCAGGCCCTGCGGGACACCACGGGGGTCATGCTGGCCGCCCTGCCTT
>CAZPUI010000793.1:0-2726 GCA_964589695.1 uncultured Solibacteraceae bacterium
CCGGATTGGTCTGGTTCCCGGCCCGGGCTCCCCGTGGCCCCTCGGCGTATTTCTTTTCCCCCCGGGCCAGGACCTTGGAGAGGTTGGCCCGGGCCTCGTCGTCCGCGGGATCCAGCTCCACGGCCTTGCGCGCGCAGCTGGCCCAGGCCTCGTTCTCCTGGCGCACCCGGTGGATGAGGGAGCGGAAGAGCCAGGGTCGGGCGAGGCCAGGATCCTTCTCCAGGGCGGCCTTCAGATGGGTCTCGGCCTCGTCGTAGCGGTCCTCCCAGTACGCCACCTCCCCCAGGCCCGCCAGGGCCCAGGCTGGCTGGTCGGCCTGGCCCTCCCGGTACAGGGCCGTGGCTGCGGCAAAGTCCATGCGGTCCAGGGCCAGCTCCGCGCCCAGGGCCCGCACCCCCGGGGCCTTGGGCTCCAGGGCCTGGGCCTTGGCGAGGGCCTGCTGGGCCCCGGCGAAATCGAAGCGACGCCGGGCCATGCGGCCCTGGAGCAGAAGGGCGTCCAGTCCGGGCTGGGGCCGTGCCAGGGCCCGGTCCAGGCTCTTCTGGGCCGCTTCGGGACGACCCATGCGGAGCTGGGCATCCGCCAGGGCCACCCAGGGGGCGGTGGCCGAGGGGACCTTCTGGGCCTCCTGCTCCAGCTTGGCCAGCCGGGCCTCGAAGGCCTGGAGGGTCTCCGGGGCCAGCTGGGCCCCCAGGGGCAGACCCAGCACCAGGAGCGCAAGGAGGGAGGTCGGACGGAAGGGGGCAGGGCGCATGGGGACTCCTGGGACCTGGACCATGGTGGGCCAGGGCAATGGAGGCCCGCAACCAAAGCCTCGTCTATCGAGGTGTCATCCCCTCACACCCCGGAGGCCCCATGATCCGCGCATGCCTTGTGGCGGCGGTTGCCCTGACCCTGCTGGCCCAGGCACCCCAGCCGACCCTCTTCCAACGGAACCGCGCCCGCCTCGCGGAGAAGCTCCGGGCCCTGGGACCCGGCACCGTCGCCGTGGTCCGTTCCGGGCCCGTGACCCCTCCCCGGGAGGGCCAGCCTCCCCGTCCCTACCGCGCCGATGCCGATGCCTACTACTTCAGTGGGGTCCACCAGCCGGGCCTGGTCCTCCTGGTGGATCCCGAGGCCCCCTGCCGGGCCTTCCTCCCCAAGGAGGTCCCGGAGGCCCAGGTGGCCGAGGCCAAGGCCTTCGCCGCGGACCAGGTCCAGGTGGGGGATCCGGAGAAGGACCTCGCCACGTCCCTCGCCAAGGCCTGCCAGGTGGTGGTGCTGAGCGCCCGGGATCCCGACTTCCTGAAGCGCCTGGCCGAGCAGTTCCTGGGGGGACGCACCCTCGGGAAGGACCCCCGAGTCCTGGTGGATGGTCGGCCCCTGGCGGCGGAACTGCGGCTCCTCAAGGGGCCCGAGGAAATCGCCCGGCTCCGGAAGGCCGCCGAGGCGAGTGTGGAGGGCATCCGGGCCGCCCAGAAGGCGAAGCGGTAGGGCGCTCTGGGGAACGTCCCCGCAGGACCCTCCCACCGCAGGTCCCTTCCGGCACGTTCCCCAGCCGAGCTACTGCCGCGTCATGGTCCAGGAGCCGGAATGGGCGTTGGCGGGTTCCGGGGAACCATGGGTCCACTGCCTCCAGGTGCCCTTCAGGGTGAGGACCCCACCGGGGTTGCTCAGGGTGAATTCGGTCCGGCCGTCCTGGTTGTTCCAGGACTGGTAGTAGGTGAAGGTGAGCCGACGGGTGGCGGGGTTGTAGCTTCCCCCGGTGATGCGGCCGATGCTGCCACCCCCCTGGTCCCAGCTGCCCGTTAACGCGGCATTCGTGCCCGAGAAAACCACCTTGCCGTAGTCGGAGCTCCACGTTCCCGTGATCTCCTGGGAGAGCATGCCCTGGGCGCCTGCGGGTGGGGTCGTGGGGGGCTGGACGGTGTTCGTGGGCAGGCCTTGGGTGGGCAGGGGACTCTGGCCGTAGACCATCACGAAACCCATGCCCTGGGACTGGGCGTTGTGGGACCAGGTGGAGGGTTCGGAGTCGATCACGGTGTAGGTGCCCGCAGGCAGGTAAGCCATGGGCTCCGCCACCCAGTTGACGTTCTGGGCCCCGAAGGAGCCCGGCGTGGCCCGGGTGCGCCAGGGCCCGCCGTACACCCGGCCATCGCTTCCCAGGAGGGTGATGGTGCCCGGGGCGGTGCCGCGCCCTTGGTTCCAATGGTAGGTGGTGACATTGCTGACCAGGGTTGGACTGGAGAGCGTAAAGGTGGTGCGGGCCGTGGGGCCATTGTCCACCACGGCCTTGTTCCAGACCTCCGCCACCCGCTGCTGGGCGGCCAGGGAGACGACTTCCTCGGCGGCGCCGATGGAAACGACTTCCTCTCAGGCGACCTGGGCGACGACGGGCTGCACGGCGGCATGGGCGCTGACACGCTGGACGGTGGCGCCGGCAACGACATCCTGCGCGGCGGCTTCGGTCTGGACTTCCTCAGCGGAGGCGACGGCGACGACCGGCTGATCGCCCAGGGGCCCGAGATCGCCGTCCTGGCGGGCGAGGCCGTCGGGCTTGACATTGGCGAGAAGCGGCCCGATGGCAGCATGCGCTACTGCAACATGACGAACGGCGGACCGGTGTTCGTCTACGGCAAGGACGGCAAGATCGTGCGCATGACGCCGATCGATCTTGCGGAGGACGATGGCGCATCCTGGACCAGCCGCGACCGCGGTATGGAATTCAGGCCGCCGCGCAAGACGAC
>CAZPUI010000794.1:0-2724 GCA_964589695.1 uncultured Solibacteraceae bacterium
CCCCGTTGCCTGATGGATCAAGGACTTCTTGCGGATTGGGAGTTTCACTTTAGGACTCCGGAGCGGCCAAGGCAGGTGGTGCAGGTGGTGCAGGTGGTGCAGGTGGTGCAGGTGAGATGGAGCCCGGGAGGATCTGTTCCCCCTTCAGGGGTTCCACCGTTCAAACTTACGTCGTAAGTCTGTGTTGACGAATGTGTACTTACACCGTACGTTTGTCAAGCCCCCCGGACGCCCCAGGGGCCACGGAGCCACCCATTGACCCCCAAGCCAGGCAAACGGAAGACGCGGAATGCCACGAGGGCGCCCCTCGACCGGGCCCAAATCCTCGACGCCGCCCTCGCCCTGGCGGACGCGGAGGGCATCGAGACGCTCTCCATGCGCCGCCTGGGGCAGCGTCTGGGGGTCGAGGCGATGTCGCTCTACAACCACGTGGCGAACAAGGAGCAGGTGCTGGCGGGCATGCTCGATCGGGTCCTCGACGAGGTCGACCTCAGGACCACCAAGGGCACCTGGCGGGACGCCATGCGGGTTCGGGCCCGCTCCATGCGGCGGATCTTCCACCGTCACCCCTGGGCGGTGGGTCTGCTGGAGTCGACCCGGGAGCCCGGTCCCGCCACCCTCCGCTATTGCGACGCCGTGCTGGGTATCCTGCGAAAGGGGGGGTTCTCGGTGCCCCGGGCGGCGGCGGCCTTCTACCAGCTCGACAGCTACATCTACGGCTCCGTGATCCAGGAAAAGCGCTTCGCTTCAGCGGCCCCCGGAGAGGTCGCGGCGGAGACGGAGGTCTTCCTCCAGGAGCTCTCCGCAGAGGCCTGTCCCCACCTTGCGGAAGTGGCAGCCCACTTCGTCGCCACGGGGTTTGACCATGACCAGAACTTCGAGACAGGTCTGGACCTCGTGCTGGAGGCCCTGGAGGCCTGGCGGGATGAGGCGTGAGCCCCGCCCAAACCATGCCCTTCAAGACCCCACGCCGAGACCAAGCCTCCACCCCACACACCCACGGGAGCACCGACATGAGAGCCATCGTCCAGCTGGGTTACGGCACGGAACAGGAATACCAGCTCCAGGACCTGGAGGTCCCAACCCCGGCGGAGGACGAAGTCCTGGTGAGGGTTCGCGCGGCCTCCCTCCACCCCGACATCTGGCATGTCATGACGGGACTCCCCTTGGTCCTTCGCCTCATGGGGTCGGGGCTCCGCCGACCCAAGGTGCGGGTCCCAGGCACGGACCTGGCGGGGACCGTCGAGGCGGTGGGCGGCCGGGTGACCCGGTTCAAGCCGGGGGATGCCGTCTTCGGCGAGACCCTCACCCAGCACCAGTGGATCAACGGCGGCACCTTTGCCGAATGGGCGGTGGCCAAGGCGGATCAGCTGGCCTTGAAACCCACCCACGCGACCTTCGAAGCGGCAGCAGCGCTCCCCACCGCCGGGCTCATTGCCCTCCACAGCCTCGGCCTCGCGGGGGGCGTGAAGGCCGGGCAGGAGGTGCTGATCAATGGCGCGGCCGGGGGCGTGGGATCCCTTGCGCTGCAGATCGCCAAGGCGCAGGGCGCGGTGGTCACCGCCGTGGATCACACCACCCGGCTGGACCTCCTCCGGACCCTGGGGGCGGACCAGGTGCTGGACTACACCCGGTCGGATTTCACCCAAGGGGAGGCCCGCTACGACCTCATCTTCGACATCCCGGGGAACCACCCCTTCTCGGCCTGCCGAAGGGTCCTGAAGCCTGAGGGGATCTACTACCTGGTCGGCCACGGCGGATTCAACACCACCCGGAGCCGCCTGCTCGGCCCCATCCCCCAGGCCTTGGGCCTCACCTTCATGGGCGCCTTCGTGCGCCAGCTCCCCAAACCGGACTTCTCCATGCCCGACCGCCGGGTGCTCATCCAGGAGCTGGCCCGCCTGCTGGAGGAGGGCAAGCTGACCCCCGTCATCCACCGGACCTTCCCCCTGGAGCAGATCGCCGAAGCCATGCGCTGCCTCAGCTCCGGAGCGGCCGTTGGGAGGATTCTCATCACCCCTTGAAAAGGAAGGAGCGCCGCCCCTTCACCCTCAACGCGGCATCCGGTCGCAACCGAAAAAACAGGTTAAACACGGAGAACACGGAGAACACGGAGAACACGGAGAACACGGAGATGCCACGCATGCGTGGCATGAGAAAGGCACGGAGAAAGGATCCGTGACATCCCGATCCCAGCTTCCTGGCCTGTTTCCAGCAGGCGCACAGCCGGGAAGGCTTAGGACCAACCTGCCAAATCAATGCACCATGGGCTACCGAGCCAGAAATGCTCTGGGTTCTGACCACATGTCTCCGTGCACTCTCCGTGCCCTCCGTGTCCTCCGTGTTTAATTTCTTTGAAACAGTAATGTTGCAATGACATCAAACGCCGATTCAGGGCGCGAAAGCAAGGCGTGGAAGGCCGACAGTGCAGAGGCCCCTTCACTGACAGATTTAAAAATCCAGTAGCCGTTCAGGTCCAACTGCCAACTCACCTGCAAAAAGTTTACATCGCCGTTCATCGCCGTTCATCCTGGCCCTATTTGTTTTCGGTGGTGCGCAAACTTGGCCGAACTCCAGGCAAAATAACTGCCCAATGGAGAGCAAAAAACGATTGCCAGCGATGAACAGCGATTAACGAAGATAGAAATCGTGCCGAATGCATTGCACCTTAACCCAACTTCCGCACCGACCACGCGATTCAGCCCCTTTTCCGGGTCTTTCGCA
>CAZPUI010000795.1:0-2717 GCA_964589695.1 uncultured Solibacteraceae bacterium
CCAGGCAAGCGTGCTGAGCGGCGTCCGATGACATGGGTTCCCCTTGGGTTCCCGACCACCGGAAACCCTGATGCCCATGATTCGCCCTGCCCGGGAAAAAAGCACAGGGACGGGAAAAATTCGGTCCTATCGCTGCCAGCGGTGCCCGTTCACGACAATGGCGGTCCAGCGCTCCTGACCTCCTCCGCTCTAAACCTCCGTCGCCACCCGCAGGGGGCCCACCGTCTGAAATACCGAGTAGCTGCGCCTCGGCTTGATCCTTGGCGGAGGGCTCGGTCCAGGCATCCAGGGTTTCCAGCACGCGGCTCGGGGCCCTCGGGAAGGTGGCCCGACGGCCGTCGGAGGCGAAGAGGTAGATCCGTCCTTCGTGAACCGCGAAGCGGCTTGGATTCCCATTCCCGCTGAGACTAGACTTCCTGGAGCATCCACATGCACCCAGGGAAGGCGCCCTGCAGGTTCCCCGTGTGGGCATAGGTCACGGCGCGACACCCGCCGTGGCATTCCGGGCGGTTTTCACAGGATCCACAGGGACCCGAAAGGTGGCTGTGGCATCGCCGGGAGAACTGGCGCATGGCCTCATCCAGGTAGATGTCCGTCAGGCTGCGGGCATGGACATTCCCCACCACGAACTCGGGTTCCAGGGGGCCCGTGCAGGGGTACACATCCCCCGCCGAGGTGAGGTAGATGTGGTACGACCCCGCTTGGCATTCATGGAAGGTATAGTCCGGGGGCAGGCACCCGAAGGCCGGGTCGAAGACCACCTCGAGGTCGGGAATGGAAAGGGCCTCTTCCACAAAGTCCCTGAGCCGGTGCAGGTCCGGGCCTTTGAAGCCCAAACGCTTGCGGTGTTCCACCTGGCGGCCGCGTCCGGCGGGGATGAATCCGCAGAACCTGACCTTGGACACCCCTAGGCGCTGGGCAAGCTCCAGGTAGGCTGGGCCATCGTCCAGGTTCTCCGCCCCCAGCACCATGGCCATGCGGACCGGAATGCCATGGGCCTCGCAGGTTTGGATGGCCCTCACCACCGTGTGGAAGTCCTCCTCCTGGCAGGCGCGCATGTGGGCATTGCGGGCAGGGGTCGAGCCATCCAGGCTGATTTGGGTCATCTCCAGACCAGCGGCCTTCAGGCTCCGAATCCTGGGTTCATCCATCAACAGCCCGTTGGACGTCAATCCCGAGCGCAGGCCCACCCGAACCCCATGGGCCACCAGGGTCTCGAAGTCCTTTCGCAGAAGGGGTTCGCCACCGGTCCATCCGATCCGCTGGACGCCCATGGTGGCCATCTCGTCCATCAGACGCATGCACGCGACCGTGGACAGTTCGGGTCCGCAGGGTTCCAGGCCGAAGGCCGAGGAATAGCAATGGGGGCAGGCCAGATTGCAGCGCTTGGTCAGCTCCCAGATCACCATGTTGAGGCCCAGATCCATTGCTTTTCTCCTCACTCTCAACAACACGCCCGCCGGGAGGGCCCGGCGGGCGTTTAACAAGACTGCTGTCTACCAGGGGGCGATGGGGCAGTAGCAGCGGGACATGACCTTGGTCCGGCACTGCTTGGTGTAGCACCACACCACGGTGTAGCCACAGCCGGGATCGCAGGTTGTGCCGGTGGCGCCGCCCTGGACTTCCTGGTTCTCTTCGAGGGGGGCGATGGTGAGCTTGTTCAGGTTGAGTTTCATGGAGCACCTTTTGGGAAAAGGCCTGGAATCCAGGCCGGTTGGGATTTCCCCCAGCCTGCCCGGGGGGGCTCCGTCTGTCGTTTCGATTCATGAATTGGGACTCTGGGACTCGGGGGCTTCACAGAGGTTCACACTCCCGAAACTCCCCCTGAGTAGACTCGGTCCATGTTCAAGCACACACGCCCATCCTGGTCTTTCCCACGCTGGTTGCGGGTCGCCCTGTGGACCTTCGGGGGGCTTGGGGTGACCTTGACCCTGGGGCTGCTCGTCGCGTGGTTCTGGCTCAGTCGGGATGTGGACGCCCAGATGGCCCACTTCTCCACCCGGGTGCCCAAGACCCTCACCAAGGTTCTGGACTGCAAGGGCAACATCCTTGGGGTTCTGGCGGAGCAGAAGCGGGTGGTGATTCCCTTCGGGGATATCCCTCCGGCCTTCAAGGGGGCCATCGTGGCCTCGGAGGATGGGAACTTCTGGAAGCACAGCGGCGTGAGCCTCCCAGGGGTCGCCCGGGCCTTTGTGAAGAACATCCTCACCCTGGGGCGCGGGGGTGGGGCCTCCACCCTCACCATGCAACTGGTGCGCACGGTGACCAACAAGCGGGACCGTTCCCTCGTGCAGGGCACCCGGCGCAAGCTCAAGGAGATGATCCTGGCCCGGCACCTGGAGAAGGTCTTCACCAAGGCTCAGATCCTGGAGCAGTACACCAACGAGGTGGATTTCGGGGGCGGCCATTACGGCCTGGAAGAGGCCGCCCGGTACTACTTCCACAAGAGCGCCCCCCAGCTGAACGTGGAGGAGTGCGCCCTCCTGGCGGGCCTGGTCCAGGGTCCCGAACTCTTCCACCGCCTGCTCTTCAGCCTGGATCCCAAGGATCGGGATCGGGTCAAGCAGCGCCGCAACTATGTGCTGCGGCGCATGGCGGAAGTGCAGTACCTCCCCCTGCCGGTGGCCCGGCTGCTCCAGGAGCGCCCCATCCGCCTGGCCCGGGAGAATGCCGGGGACGAGGTCATCGCCCCCTATGCCGTGGAAGAGGTGCGCAAG
>CAZPUI010000796.1:0-2716 GCA_964589695.1 uncultured Solibacteraceae bacterium
GCAGGGCGCGGGGAGGGGGTGCTGGCGGCCAGGTGTTTCGCAGTCATGCTCGGGGGCCGTGTGTCCCGGGCCCAGGCGGCCCTGTCGGACCCCTCGCCCCCGGAGGAGCGCTCCAAGGCCCTGGGTCTCATCGGAGCGGCCTTCGGCCTGGGCTTCGTGCTGGGGCCCGCCCTGGGGGGACTCCTCTCCGGAAGCCACCTGGGACAATCCCTGTACCACGACCACGGCTGGCACCTGCCCTTCCTCATGGCTTCGGGACTGAGCCTCCTGTCCTCCCTGATGGTCCTCTTCTGGTTCCAGGAAACCCTGTCCCGGGAGCACCGGACGGCCGCCACCCAGGCGGAAAGCCGGGGCCATGCCCTGGTGGGGGCCCTGCGCAGGAAGGGCATGCCCCAGCTCCTGGGGATCGCCTTTCTGGCCATGTCTGGCTTCGCCATGATGGAGGGCACCTACAGCCTCCTGGCCCACCTCCGCTTCGACTTGGGACCCCGAGGGGTGGGCTTTTTGTTCGCCTTCACGGGCGTCCTCATCGTGCTCTACCAGGGTGGCCTGGTGCGGGTGCTCTCCCAACGAATCCCCGAGCGGAAGGCCCTCATCCTGGGCTTGGCGGCCATGGCCCTCTTCCTGCCCTTCCTGGCCTACGCCCCCTGGATGTGGCCCTTCGTGCTCCTCATGGTGCCCCTGGCCATTGGCAGCGGCATGAACCAGACCGCCACCTTCGCCCTGGCCAGCAGGCTCACCCCCGCCGCCGAACAGGGCAGCCTCTTCGGTGTCCTGGGCGCCATGCAGGGCATCGGTCGCATCACGGGCCCCCTTCTGGGCAACTTGGTTTTCGCCCGTTGGGGCTATGCGCAGGCCTATTGGGTTGCGGGAGGATTGGTGGCCTTAGGGTTGCTGCTGGCCTTGGGCTTGCCCAGGGGGGTCCCCCCGGGTTCCCCGGAACCGATCGATATGGCCAAATAGACGAATACATATTGTTGTAATCCCTTTGACTGCAGATCTTCCGAACCCTTTTTCCATGACGAAACCATGACCATGGCGGTTCCGGTGGTGGGAATGCTAGAGGCGTACCTCCCTTCGCCCCCTCGGCACTTCCTTGCACAGGCGCACTGCTCCATGGATCCCATCCTCCTGACCTTTGCCCGCCCACACCACGACCTGGACTGCGTGGGATCCCACGTCCTGCGGGAGAACCTCGGCGATCACCTGCGGCGGTGGCGGGATCTGACCCAGGCCCAGGAGCTGGTGTACGTGGCCACCTGCCAGCGGGTGCTGTGGATCCTCTGGGGGGGCGACCCCTCCGCCCTGGCCCTGGATCCCACCGTCTTGCGCCTGGAAGGCCAGGCGGCCTGGACCCACCTCCTCTCCCTGGCCGCGGGCCTCGAATCCGCCAACCTGGGGGACCGGGAGATTCCAGGACAGCTGAGGGATGCCCTGGAGGCCGCCCGCGAGGTCCGTGTGGCGGGTGAGGAAGCGGTGGCCTGCCTGGAGGATGTCATCCGGGAGGGACACCGCCTGCGGCATCGCCTCGGCCTGGACCATGGTCATGCCAGCGTGGCCAGCGTGGCCCTCAAGCGGCTGGAGCGGTGCCTGGAACCCGGGAGCCGGGTGGCCCTGGTGGGCGTAGGCCCCATGTCCCGCTACCTGGCGGAGCGGCTTCCCAGCCGAGGCTACCAGCCCGTGGTCTTCAACCGCACCTTGGCAAGGGCCCAAGCCCTGGCGGTCCCCATGGGACTGATGGCCCTGCCCCTGCAGACCCTTCAGGAATCCCCGGAGGGTTTCGATGGGGTGGTCACGGCCACCGCCAGCCCCACCCCGATCTTCACCCTGGAGGCCTGGAAGGGACGCCCCCGGGATCGTTGTCTGCTGCTCCTGGACCTGGCCCTTCCCCCGGACTCCGAGCCCGACCTCGAGCGCCTGCCCTGGGTCCAGCGCCTGCCCCTGGGCACCTGCCTGGAGGAAACGGAACAGGCCCGGAGCCAGCGCCGGGAGGCGGCCCTCCAGGCGCGGCCGCTGCTCCAGGAGACGGCCCAGCGCCTGGGGATCCGGGCCCAGGCGCGTGCCTCCAAACGCAGGCGGGCCCACCTCCAGGACCACCTCCGGAAGGCCTGGGATGGACTCGACGCCGCCTGCGCCGAAGGGCCCCTGGCGCACCTGGACCATGCCCAGCGCCAGGCCCTCCATTCCCTCCTGAGCCGAGGCCGGGTGCTCGCCTTCCGCGCCCTGGCCCAGAACCCCTCCCTTCACGAACGATCCCGGTAGGTGAACATGAAACGCGTCGTACTCGGCACCCGGGGCAGCGATCTGGCCTTGATCCAGGCCCGCCCCGTGGCGGATTACCTCACCCACCTCGGCTTCGAAGTGGCGTGGCGGACCTTCACCACCCGGGGCGACCAGTGGCAGTCGGGTCCCCTGGCCAAGGTGGGGGGGACCGGGCTCTTCACCCGGGAGCTGGAGGATGCCCTGGGCGCGGGCCATGTGGACCTCCTGGTCCACAGTTTCAAGGATGAGGCGCTGCAACGGCCCGAAGGCATCCTCCAGGCCTGCATCCCCCTGCGGGAGGACCCCCAGGATGTCCTGGTCCTGCGGCCCGAGCGGCCCGAGGCCTGGATCCTGGGCACCAGCAGCGTGCGCCGAGAGGCCCTGGCCAGACCCCTCCTCCCGGGGGCGACCTTCACCTGGATCCGGGGCAACGTCCCCACCCGCGTCCAGCGGG
>CAZPUI010000797.1:0-2711 GCA_964589695.1 uncultured Solibacteraceae bacterium
ACAGAATTCTTTTCTCCGTGCCCATCTCCGTGTCCCCAGTGTTCTCCGTGTTTAGCCTGCTTTTCGGCTGCGGCCGGAACCCGCGCTGGGTTCCAGTTCTTCAGATCGGCCGAATGGACGCGGTCATCAGGCGTCCAGGGCTTCTCTGAAGGGTCGGAGGAAGGCCTTAGCGGCGGCGGGCACATCCTGGGCACCCTCCAGGGCCCGCAGGAGGGCGCTGCCCACGATGACCCCATCACAGGCCTGGGCCAGGCTGGCGGCCTGCTCCGGGGTGGAGACGCCAAACCCCGCCAGCAGGGGGATGTCGGTGCGGGCCTTCACCCGGGCGAGGAAGGGACGGGTGTAGTCCGCCAGGTCCTGGCGGGCCCCGGTGACCCCGAAGATGGCCACCCCGTAGAGGAAGGGTGGATCCAGGGCCAGGAGGGTGTCCAACCGGGACTCGGAGGTGTTGGGGGCCACGAACTGCACCCGGGGGGGTATGCCCTCGGCCTCCAACAGTCCCTGGGCCTCGGGGGGAAGGTCGGGCACCAGGCAGGCCTGGAGGCCCGCCGCCTGCGCCCGTTTCCCAAAGGCCTGGGCGCCGAAGGCCAGAATGGGATTGGCATAGGACATCACCACCAGGGGCACCCCCGTGGCCCGGGCGGCGTAGGCCTCCGCCAAGTCCAAGGCCCTGTCCAGGGTCATGCCCTGCCGCAGCGCCTGCTGGCTGGCAGCCTGAATGACGGGACCATCCGCCAGGGGATCACTGAAGGGGATGCCCAGCTCGATCATGTCGGCCCCGGCTTCGGCGAGGGCCACCAGGGTGTCCACGGTGGTTTCGGCACGGGGGTATCCGGCACAAAGGTACGGAGCCAGCAACTTGCGGCCACCGCGGGACCTTTCCTGAAGGTATGCACGGAGGCTCATGCCCGCTCCTTTCCACAGCGCAGGGTGTACTCGTCCAGGTCCTTGTCGCCCCGTCCGCTGAGACAGAGGGCCACCAGGCTGCCCGGAGGATACTGCCCGGTGCGGCGCAGCACCGCCGCCAGGGCGTGGCTGGATTCGAAGGCGGGGATGATGCCCTCCAGCCGTGAAAGGGCTTCGAAAGCCCCCAGGGCTTCCTGATCCGTGGCGCTTTCATACTGCACCCGGCCGGTGTCCTTGAGGTGGCTGTGCTCCGGACCCACCCCGGGATAGTCCAAACCTGCGCTTACACTGTGGGCTTCGATCACCTGACCATCCCCATCCTGGAGCAGGTAACTCATGGCCCCGTGGAGCACACCCGGGCGACCCTTGGTGAGGGTGGCGGCGTGCCGCGGCGTGTCCACGCCATCACCGGCCGCCTCCACCCCCAGCAGGGTGACGGCATCCCCCAGGAAGGGATGGAACATGCCCATGGCGTTGGAACCGCCCCCCACACAGGCCACCACCTGGTCCGGCAGGCGTCCGTACCGCTCCTGGCACTGACGGCGGGTCTCCCGTCCGATGACGCTCTGGAAGTCCCGCACCATGGCAGGATAGGGGTGGGGGCCTACCACGCTGCCGATAAGGTAGTAGGTGTCCTTCACGTTGGCCACCCAGTCCCGGATGGCGTCATTGGTGGCGTCCTTGAGGGTGCGGCTGCCGCTGGTGGAAGGTATGACTTTCGCACCCATCAGTTCCATACGCTGGACATTGGGCCGCTGCCGCCGCATGTCCTCTTCCCCCATGTAGACCTCGCAGCGCATGCCCAGCCGGGCCGCGGCCGCGGCGGTGCCCACCCCGTGCTGACCCGCCCCGGTTTCCGCGATGATCCGGGTCTTCCCCATGCGCTTGGCCAGGAGGATCTGGGCCACGGTGTTGTTCACCTTGTGGGCCCCCGTGTGGTTCAGGTCTTCCCGCTTCAACAGCACCGTGGCGCCCACCTGGGCCGACAGCCGTGCCGCATGGTACAGGGGCGTGGGCCGGCAGGTGAAGGTGCCCAGGGCTTCTTCCAGTTCGGCCTGGAAGTCCGGATCCGCCGCGGCGGCCGCGTAGGCCGCTTCCAGTTCCCCCAGGGCCGGAAAGAGGGTTTCGGGTACGAACTGTCCGCCGAAGGCCCCGAAATATCCAGGCCGGAACGGGGACGTGGCTTGATTGTGTTCACGCATCGTATGACTCCATGGAACCCTCGACTCGCCCTGCAATCCATCCAGACCTCAGGCCCATGAAACCGCCCCCTGCCCTCCCACCCGGTATTCCAAAGGCAGGGGCTCGAACGACGCGGATCCTGCGGCCTTTAAATCCAAGGCCGAAAATACTTCTGACATTTTTCTATAGTCCTTGATGCCGGGCGCCTGCTCCACCCCGCTGTTCACATCCAGGGCCGCAGGCCGGACACGGTGCAGGGCCTCCACCACGTTCCCAGGCCCCAGCCCCCCGGCAAGCATGAGGGGCCGACGACGGGCAATCCGGGCCGCAAGGCCCCAGTCCGCCCGCTGCCCCGTGCCGCCATGAAGGTTGGGATGGGCGGCGTCCAGGAGCAGCATGGGGGCCGGAAGGGACTCCAGACTGGAGAGGTCGGGGTCCCGCAGGGCGCGAATCACCGGCCACTCTGCCTGGATCTGGGCCTCGTAGGTCCCGTGGAGTTGAACGGCATCCAGCCCCACGGCACGGGCAACGGTGTGGACATCGGCCAAGGGCAAGTCCACAAACACGCCCACACAGAAGGCCTGGGGCACGGCCTCCCGGAGGGCCGCGGCCTGGCGCAGGGT